>JBDQMZ010000135.1:0-5919 GCA_040261955.1 Candidatus Nanopelagicales bacterium | reverse complement strand
GTTCATTTCAAGGACCCGAGCGGCGTGCACCGTCCCCGTGACCACATCAAGTCTGTGGCGAACATTTGTCACAGTGGCTGGAACGGACCGTGAACCAGAAATCAACAGATAAGAACGACCGTGTGCTAGGGGTTCCTCATTGAGCCAGACCATGTCCACAGCGAACCGATCCGCTGGCTGCAGCGAGGCTCCAGCGGCCAGGATGTCTCCGCGTGTTACGTCAACTTCATGGTCCAAGGTGATGGTGATCGCTTGCCCTCTGACAGCGACATCCAGATCACCATCGGCTGTGACGAGTCGATCAATTTTCGCAGTGCGACCAGAGTCAGCAACCGTGACTTCATCGCCGGGACGAATCGACCCAGAGACAACCGTGCCAGCGTAACCACGGAAATTTCCCTCAGCCCGATTAATGAATTGCACAGGGAATCGGAACCGTTCATCCTCTGGCTTCTTTGCTGGCTCCCAGATTCCAAGAGTTCCCAGCAAAGTTTCTCCGTGGTACCAAGGCATATTCGTGGACGCTTGAGTGATGTTGTCCCCTGCTACCGCACTAACTGGGATTCCGCTGATTTCATCGATACCAAGACGGGCAGCTGTTGTTCGTACTTCACCCATGATCTGCTCAAAGGTTTCATGGGAGTAACCAACAAGGTCCATTTTGTTCACGGCAACGAGAATTGTTTCCACACCCATCAATGCGCATACGGTGAGGTGTCTGTGAGTTTGTGGTCGCACGCCCCGTGCAGCGTCAACGAGGAGTACGGCAACATCACCATTGGAGGCAGCAACGGCCATGTTTCTGGTGTACTGCTCATGCCCTGGAGAATCGGCGATTAGAACCCGACGACCATTGGGCAAATTCATGTGCCGGTAAGCGACATCGATGGTGATTCCTTGCTCACGCTCGGCTTCTAATCCGTCGGTGAGAAGGGAATAATCAATCTCGCCCACCGGGACTGTTGATCCGCCGCGTCTTGTTTGCCGCGCATATTCCAATTGATCAATGGGCACACTTTCGGTTTCTGCCAACAGTCGCCCAATCAGCGTTGACTTTCCGTCGTCAACTGAGCCACAGGTAACAAGGTGCAATACAGGAGTTTGTGATGTCATTAGAAGTAACCCTCTGCCTTCTTGGCCTCCATGGACCCGCCACCTTCGCCATCGATCAAGCGACCGGCTCGCTCAGAGATTTTGCTGGACTCCATCTCAACTATTAGGTCCGCCAAGTTGTCCGCGGTCGATTCAACAGCACCGGATAGTGGGTAACATCCCAAGGTTCGGAAACGCACCGACTTCATCATGGGAACTTCACCCTCATTGAGTGGGAAGCGTTCGTCATCAACCATGATCAAAGCGCCATCTCTCTCCACGACAGGACGCTCCTTGGCGAAATACAGTGATGGGATTTCAATGTTCTCACGCTCGATATAGCGCCACACATCCAATTCGGTCCAGTTGGAAAGTGGGAAGACCCGCATGGATTGCCCTGGTGCCAACTGAGTGTTTGCCGTTCGCCAAAACTCGGGGCGCTGCTTGCGCGGTTCCCATCTATGGCCGGGCTCACGCAAAGAGAAAATACGCTCTTTTGCCCGACTGCGTTCTTCATCGCGACGGGCGCCCCCTATCGCAGCGTCGAAGCCGTACTGGTCAATACCCTCACGCAGGGCCACAGTTTTCATGATCCGCGTGTATTCATGGGTACCGTGGGTAAATGGAGTTACGCCTTCAGCGAGGGCGGCCTTATTCTGCGCAATTCTCAAGTCCAGGCTCAGGTCTTTTGCTCGTTTGTCCCTGAACTCGATCATCTCCCTGAACTTCCAGGAAGTGTCAATATGCATCACCGGGAACGGCAATGGTGCTGGATAAAAAGCCTTGATGGCTAGGTGCAGGAGGACTGAAGAATCTTTGCCGATGCTGTACAGGAGCACTGGGTTTTTAAATGCTGCTGCCGTTTCACGGTAGATGTGAATAGCTTCAGCTTCGAGTTCATCGAGGACAGCCGAGTAGGGCACCGTGGTGGTCACTACACACTCCCATTCCTGATCGTAAAAAACGTTTTGCTCAGACCACGCCATCGAGATATGGCTGATCCGCTGCCTGTACGAGGCATTTCCTGGCTAAAGCCTACGTGTTTAGGCTTCTGACAAGACTTCCATCCCCATCGAAGCACTTTGCGCTGCATTGCCCGCTGCCTCGCGTTGAGCTCTCTTGGCCATTGCAGCAGAGTTACCCGCCGAGATCTCTTCTTGTGACATGGGTGCAGACTCAACACTGGACACTGGATGGCGATCCTGGATCCAGGATTTGAGTTCCGGGCCTGATTCATAAGAAGTGATCAGGCAGTATCGCGGTTCAGCCCCTGCATGCCACACCGCGTGATAGAGCCGTTGGGTATCGATGACCACCTGCGCCCCTGCAGGAAGTGGAACGCGAACCTCTGTTGATGGGTCATCGCGGTCCTCTCGCAAAATCATTACCGAGTCTGGATTATCTGTCAGATTGTAAAAAGACCGAACGATCCAACCCGTTCCCTCGGGATTGAGGCGATTGTTGTCATCCCTGTGCAAGTTATAGATGGCATCTGCGTACGTGTTTGGTTGCAGTTCAATGACACGACAACGACCAATATTGGCGCCAACTTCTTGTGCTCGTGCGGTCAGACGCGGGGCAATCGCAACGTTTTCTTCAACCCAGACACCGTCTTTGTCTGTCTTGGGTGGCGTGTGATTCCAGAAACCATCACATTCCATGTCTCCGTAGGCGCTGGCCAAAGGCGCAAATCGTGTGTCGCCCGATGATTTCCAGTCGACATATACGAGGTTTTCCCACTCACGGGGATCAGCCGATTGATCGTAGGAGTCAACAACCGTGTAACCGGTCTCAGCCAAGGCATCAAGTTTGATGTAACTCATTAGGTTCTCCCTTTAGGATTGTCCTCTTAGTTTCTCATTTTTCGAGCACTAAATCCTGCTGCGCGTGCGCGTGTTGCGTGCGTCTCTCAACTATGGGTCTGAACTACTGAATGGAGACCTGTCAGGAGCGCAGAAAGCCTGCGTAAAGACAAATGGAAGCAGCTACTGCCGCATTCAAGGATTCGACTCCCTCAGCCATGGGAATACTGACATGTGTGACTCGACGCTCGCCAGAGATCGGCGATAAAGCGCTGCCCCACAGTGGCCCGACTCCATGTGCCTCAGACCCAACCACCCACGTCAGTGCACTTTCGCCACCGAGTACTTCCACGGCCTCAAGGATGTTCATGTCAGCGTCGCCAGCAAGAGCAAGAATGGATCGCGTTTCAGGGATTTCCTCGATGGAGCCAATTGTGGCTATGGGGACTCGGAATATGGAGCCTGCGCTACTACGAACTACCTTCTCGTTGTAGACATCAACGCAATTTCCAAAGAGCAGCACACCAGCCGCACCCGCTGCATCGGCTGTTCGAATAATTGTGCCCATGTTTCCTGGATCAGAGATTGAATCAACAATGATCACGGGCCGAGGCTGCGCAAGAATTGATTGAGCGTCGATAGTGGCCATACCGCACAGGGCAATAACGCCTTGAGGGCTAGCCGTTGACGAGAGTGCTTGCATTGCTTCTTCGGTGCAAAGTGTGACAGGGACGTCGAGGTCTTCGAATTGACTAATCAAGTCTTCCCGAGCAAATATTTCCTGCACTTGCTGCTGAGAATTTTCCAATGCCATGTGAACAACGGCAGGGCCCTCCGCTAAGAAGAGCCCTGCCGCGTGACGATCAGATTTTTTATAGAGGCGAACTAGTTCCTTGACTCGTTCAGACTTCTTGGAACTAATGGTTCGCATCGGTTGAATTCAGTTCGCGAGACTGCGAACTAGACTGCCTGCGCTGGCACTGCAGCACGTGCAATTTCAACAAGTGCCACGAAAGCAGCTTGGTCATTGACCGCAAGTTCAGCGAGCATTCGACGATCCACTTCGATATCAGCTGCCTTAAGGCCCTGGATAAAGCGGTTGTAGGTCATGTCATTCGCGCGAGCAGCCGCGTTAATGCGCTGGATCCACAGGCGACGGAAGTCGCCTTTGCGAGTCCGGCGGTCTGCATATGCATAAACCATCGAGTGGGTGACTTGCTCTTTTGCCTTGCGGTAGAGGCGTGACCGTTGTCCACGGTATCCAGATGCGCGCTCAAGGATTTCCCTGCGCTTCTTGTGCGCATTTACTGCGCGTTTGACGCGTGCCATGACTTCTCCTGATTTTCTCGATGCAGTTCTTTACGCTGCTGTTCTTTAGATTGTGGGGACGACTAACGGGCGAGTAAACGCTTTACACGCTTGAGGTCAGCTGGTGCAACCTGCTCATCAGCCATGAGGCGGCGGGTGCGCTTGCTGTTCTTCACTTCAAGAAGGTGGCGGCGGTTAGCCTGCTCATGGGTTATTTTCCCCGAGCCTGTCACCTTGAAACGCTTCTTGGAACCGCTATGTGTCTTTTGCTTTGGCATTTCGTTTCCTTTCAGTCCGCTTGCTCTGAAGCGGAAGTCTCTGTGGGTGCACCGCTTTCTGCTGGCGCATCTGCCTTCTTACCTTCACCCTTGCGTCGCACAGGTGCGAGCACCATCAGCATGTTTCTGCCATCTTGCTTGGGTGCTGCTTCAACGATGCCGTAGTCGGCAACGTCCTCAGCGAGGCGACCAAGTAAACGAATTCCTAGTTCAGGTCGGCTCTGTTCACGACCACGGAACATGATCGTGATCTTGACTTTGTCGCCTGCCTTAAGGAACCGAAGTACATGTCCCCTTTTGGTTTCGTAATCATGCTGGTCGATCTTTGGGCGCAGTTTCATTTCTTTGATCACAGTGTGTGACTGATTTCGGCGCGACTCTCGATCCTTGAGAGCTGCTTCATATTTAAATTTGCCAAAATCCATGATTTTGCACACCGGAGGCTTTGACTGGGGCGAGACCTCAACCAAGTCAAGATCTGCTTCCACTGCCAAACGGAGTGCATCTTCAATACGGACGATTCCTACCTGCTCGCCAGCCACACCGACCAAGCGAACTTCAGGAACACGAATCCGGTCATTGATCCGGGGTTCGACGCTGATGGCGCCTCCTCATCTACTCGAAATTACTCTTTTTACCGGTGCAACTATGTAACTTCGCTGCACTTTCGCCTAGTGCAACGAAAAACCCCCGCTGCACATGCAAGCGGAGGCGACGGCAGGCGCAAAAATCACGCCTGTGGACGTTTAAGTCCATGAACCCCGAGAGTCTGTTGTGCAACTCCGAGGTGGGAACCGCTGTTCCACTTACATGACCCGACCTTTCGGCCGCATCTAAGAGGTGAAAGGCTAACAGGTGTGACTCAGGAGAATAGCCCCGCCCTCGACATTGCCCAGATCCCTGCCGTGGAAGTGGTACTGACCGTGGGAATGCACCTCATGTCTGCCGCAGCCATCGCCTGCGGGCTGGCCGAGGACGAGAGCGAGGCAGATCTGGCGGAGGCGCGCATCCTGATCACGGCTCTTGCAGGTCTGGTCACTGCTTCAGCACCTGACTTGGGGTCAATGCACGCCGCACCCATGAGAGATGGACTACAGAGTCTCCAGCGAGCATTTCGAGAGGCATCGGTAATCCCAGACCCCCCAGGTATGGGCCCTGGTGAGAACTTGACCGGTCCTGTTTACTAACCAGGGTTACTCAGAACCGCAAATCCTCATGTCCGCAGATCATGCGTCTTAACCAAGCTCACCATCGGACTTCTCGCGATCAAACTCTTCGCGATCAAACTCTTCGCGATCAAACTCTTCGCGATCAAACTCGATTTCTATGCCCTCCGGAATAAAAGCGTGAATATCTGATCTCACGTTTAAGACCTGGACCAACTTCTGGGCTTCAGATTCGGAGATCCTCAGCTTTATCGGTCCATTGATGCTTGGGAT
>JBDQMZ010000134.1:0-9800 GCA_040261955.1 Candidatus Nanopelagicales bacterium | reverse complement strand
TTCATTACCCGCTTCATCAGTGAGTATCGAATCATTCTGAGCATCACCTTCAAAGTGATCGTCTGCGGATTGACTCGCACTCGCCCCGCTTTCCATCGAAGCGTCCGAGTTCCCATTCGAGCAAGCAGATAACAGCGCGATCGCAGCAAGGTTCAGGGCAATGAACAATTTCAGAGGTTTCTGCAAAACATTTGGATTGGCCGCCCTGAGCTTTGTCATAGATTCATTATGCCCTCGTTTGCAATCACATCGGCATCTATGCAGGCCCAAAGGATTTGCCGAGAACTCGTAGGAGAGGGTCTTTGGATGCGCGGTGATGATTGACTGAGGGGTTTCTTGCCATTCTGGAGTTTGGTGCCCCGGGTGGGATTCGAACCCACACTGGACGGTGTTTGAGACCGCTTCCTCTACCGGTTGGGATACCGGGGCATGTGCAACAAAAATACTTGGATGCCGAACTCTAGCGGCGGTGGTGGTCATAGTTGGAAGCACCTATAGCCTTTTCAGGTGCAAGATTTCCTTCGGGTACTCGTGGCAGAGGATGAGTCCCTCATTAGGCGAGACCTGGTTGAGACACTCGCCGAGTTGGGGCACGAGGTGGTCTCTGATGTTGGAAATGGTCAGGCTGCCGTGGACGCGGCCCGTTCTTTGGGTTCCAAGGGGCTGGATATCGTCCTCATGGACATCTCCATGCCGGTCCGCGATGGCATCTCCGCAGCCGATCAGATCATCTCTGAGGGAATTGCTCCGGTTGTGATGTTGACCGCTTATGCACAAACGGACCTGATGAATCAAGCGGCCGCCGCTGGGGTCTTCGGGTACCTGATCAAACCGTTGCGGCAGTCAGATCTTGTACCCGCGCTGCTGATGGCACAAACTAGGTGGACGCAATTTCAGGGTCTGAGCGAGGAGATCGTCGCTTTAAAGGCCCGGAAGCGCGTTTCCGACGTAACAGAGCAAGCCAAGATGCTGCTTATTGAGCAGGGATTGAGCGAGGAACAGGCATTTTCACTATTGCGCAAGGCGGCCATGAACGGGCGAATTACCCTCGCTGAGGCGGCAACACAGGTCATATCAGGTGTAACAGGACGGCATTAGGTCACATTCCCATTACAAAATGGGCTCGATCGGTCTGTGGTGGTTATCAGTTGTGCTAGTTGCCCCGTAGAGTAGTCCAAGGGCAATTGGATTAACCCGTTTTGAATTAATCCGTATTGATTACCCCAGGTGTCGGCGAACGTCGGCGCTTTTCTTGATCAAGGAGAATGCATGAAGCGCACTATGGTCCTTAAGACCGTGGCTGTGTTGGGTGCGGCATCTCTCGCATTGGCTGCCTGTAGCAGCGACAGTGGAGATACCGAAGCCACCGCAACCACCGAAGAAACATCGGCTGAGGCTACGGCTGAAGAAACGATGGAAGAAGAAGCAGCAACTGACTGCGCAAACCCAACTCTCGTACTTGGAACAATGCTTCCAGCAACGGGTGACCTTGCATTCCTCGGACCACCCGAGTTTGCAGGCGTCGAAATGGCTATCGAAGAAATCGATGCTGCCGGCGGCGTTCTTGGTGCACCAATCACCTACATTGAGGGTGACTCCGGTGATACCACGACCGACATCGCAAGCCAGACAGTTGATTCCCAGCTCGCACAAGGCGTTCAGGCAATCATCGGCGCTGCTTCATCCGGTGTGTCACTGACAGTGATCGACAAGATCACATCCAATGGTGTTGTTCAGTTCTCACCAGCGAACACAGCACCTGCACTGACCACCTACCCAGACAATGGTCTGTACTTCCGTAACTCACCTTCTGACGTTCTTCAGGGCGCAGTCATTGCCGCACAGGCAATTGATGGTGGGTTCGACAGCTTGGCCGTTATTGCTCGCCAGGATCCGTACGGTGAAGGCCTCGCAGCCGCAACCGCTAAGGATTTCGAAGCAGCAGGCGGTACCGTGACCAGCAACATCCTGTACGATCCAGCAGCACCATCCTTCGAGGCTGAAGTTGCTGAAATCAAGACGGGTGCCCCACAGGCAGTCGCAGTGATTGGTTTCGAAGAGACCGTAAAGTTGATGCAGGAAATGATCAAGCAGGGTGTTGGTCCTCAGGACATTCAGGTCTACCTGGTTGACGGAAACCTGTCCACCACGGCATTCGAGAACTTCCCTGCTGACACCATGACCGGTGTCGTCGGAACAGTTCCCTCGGGTTCAGTGGACCTGTCAGCATTCAACGACCGCTTGTTGGCCTTTGATCCTGCTTTGACAGACTTCAGCTACGGACCTCAGTCCTATGACGCAACCATGGTTATCGCCCTGGCTGCTCACAAGGCTGGCTGTGCTGATGGCGTTGCAATTGCAGCAGCCCTGCCAGACGTTGCCGGTAACGGTGGCGAAGAGTGCTCCACATACGCTGATTGCGTTGCCATTCTTGATGCAGGCAACGACATCGACTACATGGGTGTCACTGGTGGAGTTGACTTCAACGAGTACGGCGACCTTCTCGAAGGCACCATCTCGATCAACGAGTACTCATCGAACACGGAATTCAGCGAAATCGGTTCCGTCACCTCGATCGTGCCACTGCCATAAAGTAAATCTGTTAAGCGAAGGGCCCGCATCCAATGGATGCGGGCCCTTTCGTTGGCTGGGGCAGGGGTGCAAAGAGCAGCGCCAAGGACGCCACTCGAACGGTGTCATTTAAGGGGTGAAACCCGCAATTCTGGGTGCCCTTGATGGGGGAAACCTTGCCTCGAGTTCTTAGACCTTTGCAAGAGTCCCGAGGTAGAGCTCTATGACCTTGGGGTCGTTTGCCAGTGACTGTCCGGTACCGGTGTATGCGTTGTGGCCCTGATCTAGCACGTAACCCCGATCCACGATCTGTAGGCACCTGCGGGCATTTTGCTCAACTATGATCACAGTGACACCTGTGGCGTTGATTTCACGAACCCGAACAAACACTTCATCCTGGAGTGCAGGGCTCAGGCCTGCACTTGGTTCGTCGAGGAGCAGAACACTGGGATTCATCATGAGTGCGCGACCCATTGCGACCATTTGGCGTTCGCCACCTGAGAGAGAACCGGCGCGCTGCTTGCGACGTTCGCCCAATGTGGGGAAAAGGTCAATGACTTCATCGAATCGAGTCGTGAAATTGCTGGGGTTTTGGAAGGCACCCATCTGCATGTTTTCCTCGATGGTCAACGAGGGGAACACGTTATTTGTCTGAGGGACAAAGCCAACGCCACGACGAACCAGTTGGTCTGCGCGGAGGTTGGTAATGTCCTCGTCCCTGAGGACAACAGTGCCGGAATTGATGTGGACAAGGCCAAACAGGGCCTTGAGCAGGGTTGATTTTCCAGCACCATTGGGGCCAATGATTCCGACTAGCTCTCCCTCACGGGCGTATAGATCGGCTTCGTTGAGGATGTTTACGCCCGGGAAGTAGCCAGCAAGAAGGCGATCGGCACGGATAAGAGCACCCACGGCCTGCATATCGTGGATTTCAGCAGGCGTGGCCGGCTTGGCATTACTGTCCTGGGTGGCGCTGATTTCGATGTCTGCATCAAATCCCTGTGGACTATCGGGGCTGTCCTCATTGGGGAGGTCACTAGGCCGCATGAAGTTCATGATTATTCTCCTGACGAGTCTTGTGTGAGAGACGTGCCATCTTTTGTGAGGGCTTGGTCGTGATGGGTGCCGAGATATGCGTCGATCACCTGGCGATCCTGCATGACAGCATCAGGTGGGCCTTCAGCGATGATCTGTCCTTGGGCCATGACGATTACCCAGTCACTGATGTCCCGGACCATGTCCATATCGTGCTCGACAAAAAGGACCGTGGTGCCATCCTCGCGGATGTTTTTGATGTGTCCGAGCAGACTTTGGGTGAGTGCAGGGTTAACACCAGCCATGGGTTCGTCGAGCATAACCATTTCGGGGTTGGTCATGAGGGCGCGAGCCATCTCGAGAAGTTTGCGCTGGCCACCGGAGAGAGAGCCCGCGAAATCATCGAGCTTGGCGTCCAGATTGAAACGGCCAAGAAGGTCCAAAGCGCGAAGTTCATTCGCCTGCTCTTGGGCCTTCCACAGGAATGGGAGCAGGGATGGGAAGAATCGCTCGCCCAACTGACCGCTAGCTCCAAGACGCATGTTGTCAAGGACGGTCATGCGAGACAGCGCCTTGGTCAGCTGAAAGGTACGAACCATGCCCTTGCGAGCCAATTTGTACGGTGCAGTACCGGCCACCTCTTGCTGGTTAAAGGTCCATTTCCCAGTATCTGGCTTGTCAAAGCCCGTCAGTAGATTGAAAAGTGTGGTCTTGCCGGCGCCGTTAGGGCCGATCAGGGCAGTTATGGCACCCCTTTGGATTTCAACGTGGGCAACATCGACTGCCTTGAGGCCACCGAATTGACGGCTCACGTGGTCTGCGACGAGAATTGGGTCTGGCTTTGGGGCACCCGGCACATGTGGAACATCTTTGAGAGCGGCGACTGCTGCCACACGGCCGGGCTTAAGTTCGTTGGCTGATGCTAGGTCAGTGTCAGTGTTAGCGGGCATCGAGAGCCAACTCCCTTCGGTCGCCGAATATTCCTTGAGGTCTGAAAATCATCAAGAGCATGAGCCCGAGACCCATCAGAATGAATCGAATTGAGCCGACGTCGGTCGCGCTCAAGAAGTCTATGTAGCCGGCCTGAATCATTTGGCTGAGCAGCTCACCAACACCAGCGAGGAGGAACCAGAAGATAATGGCGCCCACGATAGGACCAAACACACGCGCCGCGCCGCCGAGCAACAGAATTGTGTAGGCGAAGAACGTGAAGTCCGGCTGGAAGGTATCCGGCTGCACGGACTGCTTGGCCACGGCCCATACGATTCCGCCAAAGCCGCCGATGATGCCACCAAGCACGAGTGCT
The DNA here is from genome assembly GCA_040261955.1 of Candidatus Nanopelagicales bacterium. GTDB lineage: Bacteria > Actinomycetota > Actinomycetes > S36-B12 > S36-B12 > UBA4592. Next base: position 4,888 of record JBDQMZ010000134.1, on the reverse strand, counting down.
TGCATTTTGTAGACAAACACATTCTTGCCCAGGGAGACAACGGCATCTTCATCCTCGCGGATGCCCTTGACAACTCGACCCCATGGGCTGCGTACGAGCCCCCAAACGAGAAGAGTGAAAAGCACAACCAGGAGCCAACCGACGATAACGACCCACAGGTCCTGACGAGTCCAGGTCAATACGGGAAAGGAAGTGAAATCAGTGGGGAGGGGGTTCAGATCGTGAAATTGCTGACCAAGTTTTCCATTGAGTCCCTGGGCCCCACCGAAGGTGTCCTTGAAAGCAATGGAGCGTACGAGCAATCGGAGTAGCTCGCTCGCGGCAATCGTGACGATCGCCAGGTAATCAGCCCGCAGTCGCAGGGTCGGGATTCCTAAGATGAGAGCAAGAATTGATGACGCGAGTATGCCCACGAGAATTGCCAACCAAAGGCTGAGATCGAACGTCAAAACAATGACACCCACGGAGTATGCGCCCGCAGCCACGAAGGCGACCTGGCCAAAGTTGAGCAGTCCCGTGTACCCGAATTGAACGTTGAGACCAACGGCCGCGAGGCAGTAAATAATCGCAGTAATACCAATAGCCTGAGTGAGTGTTTGACTGAAAATGATACCGAAATCCATGTCGATTACCCCACCCTCTCTTTACGGCCAAGCAAGCCTTGAGGCCTCACCAACAAAATGACGATCATGAGGAATAGTGCGCCAACGGTCTTCATTTCGGTAGGGATGAATAACGTTGTCATGTTGATGAATACGCCCACCACGAGGGCTCCAACGATTGCGCCATAGATGGTGCCAAGCCCACCGAGGATGACGGCGGCAAATAAAACGAGCAGGATGCGTTGACCCATATTCCAGATCGAACTTTGCGTCATACCGAGGTAAATGCCGGCAAATGCAGCCAAGCCAGCGCCCACGATCCAGACCACTGCGATGACCCGCTCAACGTCGATACCTGTGGCCGAAGCCAGTGCAGGATTATCTGAAACTGCACGTGTGGCCTTACCAATTCGAGAACGCTGAAGCCAGACAACGGTGATGACCAGCGCGATCGCAGCCAACGCTCCGAGAATGAGCGCCTTTGGTGTCGTGTTGAATGGCCCAATGGAAATTCCCACTTGCCCAGCAAACTGCTGATAGGTGCGCGGTCCGCTGCCGAACACGAGGGCAATGGTGTAGCGGAGCACGACTGCCAAGCCGATGCTCACGATCATTGCTGCGATAAGGCCCGTCTTGCGACGCCTCAAGGGTTTCCACAGGATCTTGTTCTGACCCCAGCCGTATGCGAAGGCCGCGAAAACGATGGCGATTGGGGCGGCAATGATGATGTTGATCCCGGCCTCGTTGAGCGCTAGTGCCGTGAACGCTCCCAGAGTGAGCAATTCACCGTGGGAGAAGTTAGTGAGGCCTGTGGTTCCAAATACAAGGTTCAGGCCAACCGCGCCCAGGGCAATAAGAAGGCCGTAGAGGATGCCATCGAAAAATAGCTGGATTATCTGGTCGATGGTGCTGTCGCCAGACGCGGCAACCGCAGATTCACCCCCCTCGGACAGTGGAATTAAGAGCTTCTTTTCACCCGACAGCACAAGCAGCGTTCGTGAGGCATCATCCTCGCGCGATAAAGCGATTCCTTCGGGGAATGTGGTGGTGTCTACTTCGATCGTGAACGTGCCGCCACTGGGAAGTGGAACACGGAAAGCACCGGTGGCGTCAGAGGTACCCGACTCCGTAAACCCCTCTTCGTTCGAGACAGTGATCACGACACCCTCAACCGGATCGCCTCCAGGTGTGGTGAGGACTCCAATAACGGCGGTATCTGCTGCCTGCGCCGGGCTGAGACCACCGAGGGCAAGGAGGCCGATCACGCTGAGCATGAGAGCTCCGAGTGCTATTCGGATGTGCTTAACCACTGGGTGGAACCTCCCATGTTGACGTCATATCGTGGACTTGCGCGCTAAAGCGCGCAGGAGAAGTGACTCTGCGCAGCATTTGTGTCAAGCGTGGGCTGAAACATACCCATTTTTCGAGCACAAGGGAACCGTATCGAGAAAACCTGCAGGATCGTTACCGCTTTGTTTTTTTTCATGCAAAAAGTGAGATTGTGAAATGGAGTTCACTCCTCAAATCACTCTTTTGGGGCCTTACGGATCAAGCACGTCAGGCGTGCGGTGCAGACCGGCGCACCAGATTCATCGGAAATTGCGATTTGAGTACTCACCAATGTGCGTCCTGCGCTCAAAACCGTAGCGATCCCTCTCACTTTCCCTGTGCGCATAGCCTTGTGGTGGGTGCAATTGAGATCAAGCCCCACGATGAAGTAACCCGCGCCAAGGGCGTGGTGGGCTGTCATGGCCGAGGCAACCGATCCGAGGGACTCGGCAAGCACGCCACTTGCCCCACCATGAAGGAGTCCATAGGGCTGGGTGTTCCCCTCAACAGGCATGGTCCCTACAACCGTGGCGTGTCCATCACCGTTGACGAATGCCTCGGTGATTTCGATACCCATTCTCTCGCTGAGTGCTCCCATGCCGATGGCCTGGATCTCGGCCGTTACGTCGATCTTCTCACCGTGAGGTGCGTCTGTCATTTCCATGGTGCAGGAGCCTAGCCCTAGTATCGCGATGTGGGTGAGAAGAGACTGCTGTTAATTGATGGACATTCGATGGCCTATCGCGCCTTTTTCGCTTTGCCCCCTGAAAATTTCACAACAACGACTGGTCAGCCCACAAATGCGGTGTACGGCTTCACCTCCATGATCATCAACTTGATCAAGGAATATGCGCCGAGCCATTTAGCAGTCGCATTCGATGTGTCGCGAAAAAGTTTTCGTACCGACATATTTCCTGAGTACAAAGCTGGCAGAGCAAAGACACCGGAGGAATTTAAGGGCCAAGTTGAATTAATCAAAGAAGTTTTGAGCACGATGCAGGTCACGATGATTTTCAAGGAAGGTTATGAGGCTGATGACCTTATTGCCACGCTTGCGACTCAAGCAACAGCACAGGACTTTGCCATTGAAATTGTCACAGGGGATCGGGATTCATTTGCATTGATCAACGACTCGACCACCGTGCTATATCCGAGAAAAGGCGTGTCTGATCTCGTTCGGATGACGCCCGATGCACTCGACGAAAAATATCACTTGACTCCGGGCCAATACCCAGATTTCGCTGCACTCCGTGGAGACCCTAGTGACAACCTACCTGGGATCCCTGGAGTGGGAGAGAAAACCGCCGAGAAATGGATTAACACGTATGGCTCCCTTTCCTCCATTGTTGAACATGCCGACGAGATCACTGGCAAAGTGGGGGAATCCCTGCGTGCCAATCTCGCACAGGTTCTCATGAATAGACAGATCACAGAACTGGTCCGAGATGTGGAACTTGAAGTCAGTGTTGAACAACTGGAGCGTCGAAATTTCGCATTGGGACCGGTGAATCAATTATTCGACACCTTGCAATTCAACGCCCTGCGTTCGAGGATTGCGTCCGTTCCTGGAGCTGAGGAAGCCTCGATTGATGCAACCGCGTTGCAGTCTGAGCAGGAGGACGCTGACGTCGCACAGATGGCGACTGAAATAGTCAACAGTGTCGAGGAACTAATGCACTTGGATGGCCCCGTTTCCGTTGCGATCACGGGAGTTTTTGCTCAGGGTTCAGGGAGTATTGAATCGATTGCAGTTTCTAATGCATCCAGATGCGTTGCCATGGTGGACCTTGACAAAAGGTCCTGCGAGCTATTACTCAATTGGTTAGCCGATGATCAAATTGAGAAGATTGTTCATGACGGCAAAGCGTTTGAGTGGTGCACGCAGGTCATTGGACGAGTCGTTGGTGGACTGACCATGGACACGGCCCTGGCCGCCTACTTGGTGGATCCCGGTCAAAGGTCATACTCATTGCCCGATGTAGCCCAGAGATTTTTGGGTATCACGGTGGAACAAGAACCCGAGCAGCTGTCATTGCTCGGTGAGCCTGATGGCGCCATTGTCGGGACAGCGGCTCAGGTAACACTCGCGCTCTCCAACGTTTTGACGCGCAAATTGGAAGCTATGAATCTGCTTCCAATGCTTCACACAATGGAAATCCCCACACAGACTGCACTTGCAAAAATGGAACATGCTGGAATCGCTGTTGATATCCCGCGACTAAATGCGTTATCGCACGACTTTGCTCAGCGGATTCGTGCTGCTGAGGACAAGGGCTTTGAACTTGTTGGCCGAGAATTCAATTTTGGGTCGCCCAAGCAACTGCAGGAAGTCCTGTTCGTTGAGCGTGGCTTGCCCAAAACAAAGAAGATTAAAACTGGCTACACCACTGATGCCGAAGCGCTTGCTCAACTTTTTGCGAAAACTTCTGACCCACTGCTTGAACAAATCCTGACATGGCGTGAAGAGTCAAAATTGCGTCAAACTGTTGAATCGCTTATTCCTCTCGCTGATTCGAATTCGCGCATTCACACCACCTTTAAGCAGACAGTTGCAGCGACCGGGCGTCTATCGTCAGCTGATCCAAATCTGCAGAACATCCCCATTCGGACAGAACAAGGGAGGGAAATCCGAGCCACGTTCGTTGTGGGAAAAGGTTTTGAGTGCCTCTTAACAGCGGATTACAGCCAAATCGAACTTCGAATCATGGCGCACCTGTCAGAGGACAAGGCGCTCATCCAAGCGTTCAAAAGCGGCGAGGATCTTCACGATTCGGTCGCTCGTCAAGTGTTCGACGTCAAAGATGTAACGCCTGAAATGCGCAGGCAAGTTAAGGCGATGTCGTATGGGTTGGCTTATGGGTTGTCGCCTTATGGTCTGGCGAACCAATTGGACATCAGTCCCGCTGACGCAAAAATCATGATGGACGACTACTTCAGTCGATTTGGTGGCATTCGGG
>JBDQMZ010000011.1:0-5330 GCA_040261955.1 Candidatus Nanopelagicales bacterium | reverse complement strand
GGCACTAGTCTGTGCTTTATGCGGACGTTAGTCATTGATCACCCACTCGTTGCCCACAAAATGTCACGGTTGCGCCGTGAGGAAACCTCCTCAGCGACCTTCAGACTTCTGGCTGAAGAACTTGTGACCCTCCTGGCCTACGAAGCCACCGAGGCCCTTGAAGTAGAAGAGGTCGCAATCACCACGCCAGTGGCACCGACGGTAGGTCTCGAGATGAAAGTACCACGACCGCTGGTGGTTCCAATCCTTCGCGCCGGGCTCGGAATGCTCAACGGAATGGTCCGTCTCATGCCCACTGCCGAGGTTGGCTTTCTGGGATTGGTGCGCGATGAAGAAACTCTGTCCGCGTCGATCTACGCAGACCGCCTGCCCGACAACTTGAAAGACCGCCAGGTGTTCGTCCTCGACCCCATGCTGGCAACCGGTGGCACGCTCATCGCAGCAATCGACATCCTGCTCGAGCGTGGCGCGAAAGACGTTACCGCGATTTGCCTACTCGCAGCTCCAGAGGGACTGGCCAGACTCGAGGAGGCGTACGCGAACACCCACGCTGAAGTCACAATCGTTACGGCAGGACTCGATGAACGCCTCAATGACAAGGGGTACATAGTTCCTGGACTGGGCGATGCCGGCGACCGCCTTTACGGCACCGTTTGATTCTGCATTATTCAACTGCTTAATAAATTAATTGCTTCAAGATTCTGTGACGATGCCACTGCATTGGTGAGCGAGTTTTTTACGTCACCAAGGAACAGGGTTGTTGTGTGAACGAACGTGTCCTACTTCTCATTGGGCCCACCAACCTTTAGCCTAAATCCATGATGTTCTCCATGTTCCTTTTGTGGGCTTTCGTCTTTATTGGGATCTTCAAAAAATGGCGGTGGACGCCAGCCCTCGTGATCCTGACGCTCGTCTGGACTCTCGTTTTGCTCAAGGTGCACATGAGCGACCCGATCCCTTTGAATTTCTAGGAGTTGTTGTGAGCAAGCAGTATCTGACGGACGCGCAGACCATCAACCTCTCCCGGCTGATAAATATCGTTGCCCTCATCGGGCTCTTGGGAGTGTTAGCGGGTTCCTTGAACCTCCAGTTGGGTGTGGGCGAGCAACCGTGTCCACTCTGTCTGATTCAACGCTCCGGCATGATCGGGCTGGCCGTGGGTCCGGCCATGAATTTGCTGTGGGGAACGCGCCCTCGCCATTACGCACTGAGCATGCTTGCCGCCCTCGTTGGTGGTGCAGCAAGTACGCGCCAGATCTTGCTGCATATTTCTGATCCCAATGACCCTGGCTACGGACCAGCAGTTTTCGGTTGGCACCTGTACACCTGGGCGTTCGTCACGTTCCTCGTTGGCGTCGCGGGCATGGCGATTCTGTTGATGTGGAATCGACCATTCGAACTGACCGATCAAGGCGTGGACCGCGGAGTGTTAGGGCAACAGGGCTGGATGCGCCGCACCTCTTATGCCATCATCATGTGGGTCGCCTACATCGTGTTCTTCTGGGTGATTCTTGATCTCCTCACCATCGGTATAACGGTGTTGCCGGAATGTGGCTTGGGACTCTGCCCCGATAACCCAACGAGCGGTTGGTCATTTGACAGTGGCGCCGCGTGGCTCTGGATTTTTGGGCTTGGAATTGTTGCCGCGATCATTGGGACAATCGCCGATATCAAACAAATTGAACGTAATGAGAATAAGGAAGCGGACGCCGAAGTCGAGCTACTTTCTGAGTAGCTGATTCAGGTATCCCTGAAAAATTTCAGCGACTTCACGGCCCCCGGCCGTTTTCACCATGCCCACGGGTTGCCCGTAACCCTCGGCTTGAGCAACCGCAATGCGGTCGGGGATGAATGGTTTCATCAACGCCGATTTACCGTAAATGGTTCCTAGTTCATCTGATCTGTATTGATGTTCTTCAGCGACCGAGCGAACTCGGTTGACAACAATGCCCGCAAATCTGAGGTCTGGGTTGACGGTCCGTTGAATCTCTTTGATCTCCTCGACTGCACGCTCAACACCTTGGGCACCAAAGAAACTAGGCGTGGTCACAACTAATGCCAGGTCTGATGCGGCCAGGGCCTCGCGAGTCAGTGCACCGAGGGAGGGCGGGCAATCAATCAGAACGAGGTCATAGCCATCTAATTGCTGCAATGCCTTGGCCAACTTGGGGCGAAATGCTTGCCCTGTCCACGAATCGAACCGGATCACATTGGAGTGACCTGCCAGGACGTCGACTTCACCTGGACCAACTTCCCAATCACAGGGAGTCAGGGCCGCTTCGATTGTCGCCCGAGTGGGGTGTGCCAGGACGTCTGCCACGGTTGATTTGGTTTTATGGGTGCGCAGAATTGAGGTGGCATTGCCCTGCGGGTCAAGGTCAACCACGAGGGAGGCGAGACCGCGAGATACCGCGGCTCCAGCGAGGCCGAGAACGACCGATGTCTTGCCCACCCCGCCTTTAAGACTCAGAACACTAACGATTGACATGGTCCCAGTTTCCACCGATCACCTTTCAATAGCAACCCATATGAGCAGGTAGTCTGTTGATATGGACGTTTTCCCCAGGAGTTCATTTGCCCGAATACTCGTGAGTGCCAGCCTCATGGCGACATCCCTCGTGGGGATTTCGGCCATCTCGGCACCAGCCACGAATGCGGCTGAACTCAATGCCTGCTACCAGTACAAAAAGTCCGGGACCAAGGATCAAGCTGCCAGCGCAGCCCCGATTGAGTGCACAAGACCTCATACGGCTCAGACGTACTGGGTGGGCACTTTGCCCGATGACTTTGGTGTTCCTGCGAAAGCCTCCATCTCCGCTCGACTCAAAGCCACTTCGCGCTGCACGACCAAAAACCTCGAGTCATTCCTGGGCATGACCAGCAGAAAACTTCCCAGTCGATTCACATCCCTACCAGTCATGCCCACCAAAGCTCAATGGAACGCTGGTGAGCGCTGGGTCCGTTGCGACGCCGCTCTCCTGGGTGGCAAGGGCTATCAAAGTCTCAAGGTTCCCGCTCAAGAATTTGTCGCCGCTAACGCTCCGGAAACTTTTAACTTTTGCACCCCCGGTGTTCCCGGCAACAAGATATCTGCTGTCTACCCTTGTTTGAATGTGAAAAAGAACTGGATTTTGATTAAAGAAAAACAAGTAGGCACGGCCACCAGCCGTTACCCGGGCAATAACTCACTCAGCAACAATTCCAATAAAACCTGCAAAGCTGCCGCCAAGCCGTTCACCGTACTGAAAAAGTATTACCCGTTTTGGCAGATCTGGCCAAGTCAAGCAGGATGGCAACGTGGCTCGCGAACCATTTATTGTTTCGTTCCGTATAAAGAATTCATGCAAACGCTGGATAAGCATCCGGCCAGTTAATCGATAACGGTTCTGCGCGGCCCAATACCCCAGGCAATGTAATTCCAAAACCAGTCAGCGATGACGGATACCCTGTTGCGTCCGCCAGCCAGGTAGAAAACGTGTAATCCCAGCCACGAGAACCAGGCTGGAGTGCCATGCAGCCGCATGCCATTGGGCAATTCGACAACGGCCCTGCGGCGACCGATAGTGGCCATCTGTCCTTTGTCTTTATATGAGAAAGATTTGATTTCTTTTCCTTCGAGCAATGCCTGGATACTCGCCGCGACATACCGACCCTGTTGCATGGCGACCGAGGCAACCATTGGCAGCGGCCGATCAGAGTCTGTTGTCACGTGGGCCATGTCACCGATAATCCAGACGTCATCGCGCAGTCTCAGTGTGTCAGATACTTTCAGCCGATTCGCCCGATCAGTATCGCCGAGTTCGGCCCATTGCTTGGGCGCAGCGACACCTGCAGCCCAAATTATGGTGCCAGCGGGTAAGACTTCACCCGACTTCAGGTGGACGTCGGTGGGATACATGCGGTCAACCGCAGAATCGACCTTGACAATTGCACCGAGTTCTTCGAGTTCTTTCTTGGCATGTGCTGACGACTTCTCGCTGAATGGCAACAGCAAACGAGGAGCAGCTTCTACCAAAGTGACCGATGCGAAGTCTGCGATATTGGGAAACTCTCGGCGCATGCCACGTTGCAATTCACTGACGGCGCCGGCAACTTCAACGCCTGTTGGGCCACCGCCGACAACCACCACACGAAGTGCTTCTTTGGGCTTTGCCCCAGTTTCAACATCCTCATATGTTTGAAGGAGTCGATTCTTGATCTCGCGTGCCTCACGGATATTTTTCATTTGCAGGGCGTTCTCAGCAACCCCAGGGACACCGAAAGTTGTTCCTTCACTGCCAACGGCGAAAACGAGTTGGTCGTAATACAGAACTCGACCATCTTCCAAACGAATGTTCTTGGCATCCATGGAAACCTTCACAACTTCACCACGAACGAAATCCACACCCGGGATAGCCGCGCGCACCGGGTAGGCGATGTCATCCTCGGGTAAACCACCGGTTGCAACTTGATAGAGCAATGGCGCGAACAACTGGTAAGGATGGCGGTCAACAATGGTGACATCGACATTTCCCGCTTTGGCAAGTTTGGTCGCACATGTGAGACCACCAAATCCTGCGCCCACGATCACAACCTTCTGGCGCTCTGAGTTTGTCTCGCTCATCGCAATGGGCTCCGTGGCATGTCGTCAGGGAATAAGGACGTCGCCTCAGCCGCTGTTGCGTCCAACCGAGCGGCTTGGTCCGCGGTTAATTCAATGGACAATGCGCGAACAATTGAGTCTATGGTCACCGGCTTGGTTGCGCCTGGAATCGGGATGACCACCGGGGACAAATTCAACAACCATGCCAAAGCAATTTCCGGGGCGGTCGCATTGTGTTCGGCAGCCACAACCGCAAACTCCGAAAAGTGTTCATCGATCTGCTTGGAATACAGAGCGCCACCCAATGGCGACCAAGGCAAAAATGCAATGCCCAATTCAGTGCATCTGTCCAACACCTCACGGTCCGCACGAAAACGGGGCGAGAACTCATTTTGCACTGACACGATGCCACCGTCAGCAGGGGTACCAAAAACTTCTAACGCGACTTCAAGTTCTGCGAGGGTGACATTGGACAGCCCCACTTCCTTTACCCAACCGCGATCACGAACGTCTTTCAACGCTTTCATTTGATCTACATAGGTTTGGCTTGGATCATGCCGGTGATGTTGATAGAGATCAATGACTGTTGCACCGAGTGCAGTCATGCTCGCCTCGCACGCAGCACGCAAACCTTCAACCGTGGAGTTGCGCCCCCACTCCTCGCCCTCAGAGCGAGTGATGCCGCCCTTGGTGGTCACGAGGACATCAGAGATATTGGCCGAGCCTGTGTAGCAAGCCAGTGCCTCAG
>JBDQMZ010000133.1:0-40151 GCA_040261955.1 Candidatus Nanopelagicales bacterium | reverse complement strand
TACTGACGGTTCGGAAGGCCAGCAAGTCACCGCAAATTAATTTTGAGGCTTCTTGGGCTCTGAACTAGCCGAGGGGCTGGGCGACGGTGAGGCGCTGGGGTCCACCGTGTTGTCAAAGGTTTCCCCCGTTATTTCATCGACGGGCTTTTCCTTCTTTGGCTTCTTGCACACGATTTCCGGCCCAGCTCGATAAACGGTCGTCATGGGCTCGCGCTCAACGATCTTGCCATCGTTCTTAAACACTCTATCCACGGTAATGGTGAAGCCCGGGATTCCTGCTTGGGGCTTGCACTTTTTCGTTCGCTTTACAACTCGCTGTGGCTCACGAATATTTGTGCGCTCGCCGAACTCCGCCGTGATTTCATCAAACTGCTTGGTTCCCCAAAAAGTTACCTTCATGGAGGAGTTAGTCATTTTTGTGGTGATAAAAACCGCATTAGGAGTGTCATTGGTGAACTTCATGTCAAAAACGCCCCAAGCAACGGTTGCCTCGAGTCCTGGTTGGTAACGGGAAATGTACAACGAATGCGCTCGCGTATCCGTTTTCTCCATCCCCGCAAAAAATGCCGCCGTCCAAACGGCGGTGGTTGCCGCAGAAACGCCGCCACCTAGTGCATCTTCAAATACTCCACCCGGACCAATAATTGTCCCCACCGTGTAACCATTCTTCACTGTACGCTCTTTGATGGTGTCATTCATGGAGAATGTTTCACCCGGAAGCAATAGGGTCCCGTTCACATACTTTGCAGCCTGACCAATATTGGTAACTCGATATGCCGCGTATTGGAATTGTTGGGTGAAACTCGAAATTTTCTCAGTGATACCCAACTGCTGAGCTGCCTCCGTGGTGAGCGCCGGGTCACGAGTGCCAAGGGGTACAACAACTGAGCGATTTGGATCAGGGTTATCGAGGACTCCTAGGACGGACGTGGCCAAATTTGCGTCGGAGACACCCGTTCCAACCACAGACGGCACAACCACAGGTGAACCCTTTACGATTTTGAATGTTGCATCACGTCCCGGCTTTTCAGCTCCCTTGAGTTCATTAGCAATTGAGGCATGCAATATGGCGCCATCAAGTTCTGGCGAAAGTTGATTGCCTTGCTGCGAAAAACTCAAAGCGCGAGCGATGACGTTGGGTTCAATCGCGATGTTCACTCCATTTACTGAAACACGCACGGGGTTGGCAACGGCATTCTGAGCCAATTTCTCAGCCGCTAGAGCGACTTCCTCCGAAACTCTCGGCGGAGCGGTAACCACGGGTGCCTCGATGGGATCCCGAGGTTCCAGTGCCGCGGCAACCAAAGTTTGCGCTAACTGCTCTTGCTCAACGGTCACGCCATCAGTGCCCCTGGACAAGGAAATATTTTTCGCCGTCACGGTTAATACCGGTTCGGTGGGCATTACATCGAAGGTTTCAGCGATCGACGCCACTTGCTCAGCAAGTGCATCGGGATCCACGTCGATAACGGGTTCGATCTCACGTGAACCGACCAAGTCTGTGATGACGGTAAAAGGATTAAAGCCTCGGGCCATTCCCTGATCCACCGTCGCTTGAGCATTGAGCACGATTCCCGCAGCTGAAGGCCTTAGTTCTACGGCTTGATCGCCTAACACCACTTCAAACTTTTTTGTTGATGTTGCTCCCAAGGTCTCCTCAACAACCGCAATCGCTTGGGCCTCACTGAGCCCGCCCAAGTTGATGCCGTCCACCATGGTTCCGGCTCGGACACCATCTTTGGTTGCCACAAATGCGCCGAGGAAGACCACCACAATTGCCGCGATGCAGGCCCCGATTATGACAAGGGTCTGCCGTGACAGCTCGGGCATCTTCAGATGCTCGGACACTCAATCACTCCTTGGCATTTTCGTCTTGGGCATTATGGTCATGGGCATTTCCGTCTTGGGCAGCAAAATTTTGGCGGCGAATCCGTCTATACATGGTAGAGAGCCACGAGAGGTTATCCCTTGAGCGACATGCTTCCATCAAGTCGAATTGCCATTCATGAAATGGACGCGGGAAGTTGTGATTTGGTTCCTCGGCCCGAGCGTGGAGGGAATGTTGCCGTAGCCGTGCACACGATTATTCCGCCAAAGAGGTACACCAATTGCCTGCCACCCGAACTGATGGCCAAGTCCCCTGAAGGCGAATCGGCCGACAGCAACACCGTGGATGCCAGCCATCCGGTGACAAAAAGCCAAGCCCCCCAGCGCGTGCCAGTAGCTACCGTCGCCATTCGAGTGACCAGGACTAACACAACGAGAAGGATGACTGTCCCCCACGGAATGATGAGATAGCGTCCAAAAAGTTCAGGGATCCACCTATGAGCCTGAAAAAAGGCACCACAAATTCCAATAACCAACCCCAAGACAACAAATGAGACTAGAACGCTAATTCGCCCAAGGACAGAGTTCACCGGTCACGAAAGCCCTGCGAATAGGTCATCCTCGTACTGTCCAGACGGATGCGCGGTACCTCGTGCAAGACGAAAATGCTCGGTGGCGAACACTTCCATGCCCAGATTATTGGACAGGGCGAAAAACCCACTGTCCGCAGTGATCTGAGTTTTATGTGCCGCCAAGGCTGCATATTTGGCATCCATGTACGCACTGCCTTCGATGGCGGTTGTTATCAGTTCGTCATCGCATACAAATGGCAGGTTGTCAGGATCCATGTTGGCAAATTCACTGTCATCGCCTGCCTCTTGCAGTTTTTTAATCCCCTCGACCATGCGAGAGCGCGGGAACGCGGTCCAATACACCTTGCTCGGCGACCAGGCCGGGCCAAGATCGGGGCGAAAACTCGGGCTCTCGGCCAATGCAATGGCGTAGTGAGTGACCCGATGCGCCTGAATGTGATCTGGATGTCCATAGCCGCCAAAGTCGTCATAAGTTGCAACGACCTGGGGTCTCACCTCCCTGATAATTTCGCAGAGATCGGTAGCAGCGGCCAAGAGGTCAGCCCGCCAAAATGAATCCGGTCGGTCATTGCTGGGCACACCCATCATGCCGGAATCACGATACTTGCCTGCCCCACCAAGGAAACGAAAATCCGTGACCCCAAGTAGTGCCATGGCGTCGGTGAGTTCGCTGATTCGATGGGTTCCAAGTGCATCGTTTTGATCGGCCGCCAGGTGGGCCAAGTCAGGAACCAGCACCTCACCTTCCTCACCGAGAGTGCAGGTCACGAGGGTCACCTGTGCTCCCTCAGCGACATATTTCGCCATGGTCGCTCCGGTACCAATTGTTTCGTCATCTGGGTGGGCGTGAACGATAAGCAGTCGCTTGTCCTGGGATTTGATTTCAGTCACTGTTCAAGGGTACTGCTCACGCTGAGTAGTGCATGATTCACGCATGACTGAATCATTTCCCAGGCAACGGGCACTCACTCGAAGCTTTCGGCTTGGCGTTCCTCGAAACTTCCGGCTTAACGCTGACCGGGAAATTATCCTCTTTATCCGAAGCGAGTCGGGCCGTTCCGCCGCCGGAGACCTGTGGTGTGCCCAGCCCTCACACGATTCAGAAACCCAGAGCCCAGGTTGGATTGAACGCAAACTGGTCTCATCATCCGCACTTGCAGGCACGGGTGAAATTCCTGAGCAAGAACTTGCTCGACGTGAACGTATGCGAGAAGTCACCGAAGGAATAACTACTTTCAGTGTTGACCAGGATTTCACACGCACCGCATTTGTTGTCGATGGCGAAATTTATGTCATGGAATTACCTGAAACTGTCACCGCGCCGCTCGCCACAGCTGAACACATCGAGACTCAAGGCTCCTGCATCGATCCACAAATAAGCCCCGATGGAAAGTTCGTGGCTTATGTGAAAGATGGCGGCATGAACCTTGTCAATCTTGCAAACAAGAACATTTCCCAACTTTGTGGTCCTGCGGAATCTGATGAGAACGTCACGTGGGGTTTGGCCGATTTCGCAGCCTCAGAGGAATTGGATCGAATGCGCGGCTACTGGTGGTCAGCCGACTCACTCAGCATATTCGTTGAGCGAGTCGACGAATCCAATGTTGAGATCGCCTGGATCGCCGATCCCGCCAACCCCACCCGTGAAGCTAGGCCTCACCGTTACCCATTTGCGGGAACGAACAACGCTCTCGTTTCGCTTTTTGAGGTAGACCTTTCAGGTAATGCACAAGAATTAGTTTGGGACCACGACGCTTTTCCTTATCTCGTCACCGTAAATACCTCCGGCGCGCGAGCCACCGTGAGCGTTCTATCCCGCGACCAGCGCGATATTCAGGTCCATGAATTGCACAACAGCAAGCTCCAAGAACTTGTCACCCATCACGAGGCCCCATGGCACACGGTCTTTTCTGGAGTCCCCCGACTCAATGACTCTGGGGAACTCATTGAAATACAACCAGTTGATGGTGCCTTCCGGCTGTGTATCAATGGAAAACCTGTTAGTCCGCCCGAGGTTCAGGTTAATGGTCTAATCGCTTGCAGCGACCGTGTCATTTACTCCGGATGCATTGATCCAACATCGCAATCAGTGTTTTCACTCAGCGGGGGGTCCCTCACGACAGCCTCTGGAATGCACTCGGCAGCTGTCGATGGCTCACTAGCCGTCATGGCTAGCACTGCACTTGAAAGCACGACAACACTTCACCAACTGGTTAATCTTGATCGATCTGAAACAGTTCTCCACACTTTCACCAACAATTCGGAGATCCCACACATTGAACCGCAGGTCACCCTGACCGTGACAGGGGAACAAGAATTACGGTCGGCAATCATTTGGCCCGAGAACCACACTCCCGGAACGAAAATCCCGGTGATTTGCGCACCCTATGGTGGTCCACATTTTCAGAGGGTCATTCAATCTGGACTCGCCTTTTGTTCCGATCAGTGGTTGGCAAACTTTGGCTTTGCAGTTGTAGTCACGGATAATCGCGGAACCCCCTCACGCGGACCCGCATTCGAGTACGCCATTCATCAGGATCTGGCAACAAAGGTTCTTGATGATCAAATCGAGACTCTGGCCGCATTAGGTCAGAGTTATCCCGATCTCGACTTATCACGGGTCGGTATTCATGGGTGGTCATTCGGCGGTTACCTCGCCGCTCTCGCTGTACTTGAGCGCTCAGATTTCTTCCACGCGGCGGTTGCGGGAGCACCTGTTACCGATTGGTCCCTCTATGACACGGCGTATACCGAGCGCTACCTCGGAATGCCGCAGGACAACCCCGAGGCTTATGAGAAAACCTCACTCATCAATAAAGTCCGCGGACGTGGCAGCCCGCTCCTCATCATCCACGGGTTGGCTGATGACAACGTGCTCGTGGCTCACACGTTGAGACTTTCCAGTGCGCTACTCGCTGCAGGAAAGAAACATTCGGTGCTGCCACTTTCAGGAGTAACCCATATGACACCACAGGAGATCGTCGCAGAGAATTTAATGCTCGCAGAGCTCGAATTCTTTCAACAGCATCTGCAGCGAAGTTAGTACGGTTCCTCGCCGCCTGCATAGTGAGGTACTGCCCTCGGCGGACCCAGACTCCACGGTCAGTGACAAGGTCTCCCCGTTCTCGCGCAGGTTCCCGACACAAGCACCGGAAACGTCCATTAAGAGGTACCCCTCGTATTTACCGGGGGACGCTGAAGGTTACACCCACAATATTTCGAACATGCACGCCGCTGACAAGCCGTTATCCGATCGTAAGAATGCGGGCAAAATAACCCGATGCCCCTCAAATGCGCGTGTCCCCCTACTGTCCCTCGAGCAAATTCTTGCAATCGATTGCAATCCGCTCTCTCGGGCTTATAGGCTGAGGCGAGGAGGCAATTATGGCAATCGTGGTCCGATCCAGTGACCGACTATCAGCTCAGGTTTTTGACCAGGTGAGAGCTTGGGAATTGCTGGGCACGGAGTCCCAGCATGGGCTCCCAGCAACAGACGGACGGGTCACCGTCTCGATCATGGAGATTGAGAAAACCGGGCAATTAACCATCGAAACAGAGCCAACCGAGTTGGTCTGGCTACAGATACTCTCCGGTCAGGCACTGATTGACCAGCTCCCTACCGACACTGACCATATTGTCGCTCTGGGAACCGGAAAATCCGTCGAATTTCGTGCCGTGACCGATACCCGCCTCTTCATCGCTCGGGTTCCAAGGGCGCACGACTACGACCCAAACTTGCCACCAGAGTTTTGTGTTCGAGTGGATTGGAGTACTGAACCGGTACTTAACTCTGAACACGACACTCGCAAACGGATCTACCTTGCCAGCCCCGCCCTCTGGGGAACCGATGCGGTTAAAGGCGAGATGATCATTTACCCGCCCGGTGCTTCAGGAGCCGAGCACCACCACATCGGTGCAGAGCACTTTCAATACATCATTTCTGGTTCGGGGGTGGCTGTTCTCGATGGCGAGGAAGTTCTGCTCCATCAAGGCGACCTGTTGTACAACTTTGAAAATGAGCCCCATTGGTTCCATAACCCAGGTGAATCCGATGACATGGTTTTTGTCGAATTTTTTGTACCGGGTGCAAGCCAGACAATTTGGTCACCCGGTGCCAACGCATGCGGCTGGGTTCCCACAGGGCTAGATGCGAAGGGGCGCGAGCCCGCACGAGAACTCAAGTACCACATTCACGGTGAAGGCAAGGTTTAACTCATGCAACAACAACGGAAAGGGATCTGATGGCAACAGTTGGTTTCATTGGCCTCGGCGACATGGGACAGGTGATCGTTCCACGAATTCTGGCGGCAGGCCACCAAGTTCGAGGGTGGAATAGAACACCGGGCAAGGATGAAGACCTCCAGAAACAGGGAATGATCTCGGTGTCGTCCCCCGCCGAGGCAACCGATGGTGCTGACGTAGTTCTCTCGATTGTCACCGATGGCGCTGCAGTCGAGAAAGTCGCTTGCGGCCCGGATGGAATCTTGGAGGCTTTAAGCAGCAGTGCGGTGTACGCAGACATGAGCACCATTTCCCCAGTCACAAGTCGCGCAGTTGCTGAGAAATTCACGCAGGCCGACCGCCTGATGGTTGATGCGCCCCTGAGTGGCAGCCCTGTCACGGTTGTTCAGGGAAAGGCGTCCGTCATGGTTGGTGGTGACAAAGAAGGATTTGACCGCGCTTACCCGGTGCTGTCAGCGATCGGACCGACGGTCAATTACATCGGCGCCCACGGGTTAGCCGTTCAAATGAAACTCTCAATCAACCTTCTGCTCATGGTTGAGGTCATCGCATTCGGTGAGGCTGTGGCCCTAGCTGAAAAAGGTGGTGTCGAGCGGGGAGCGGCAGTTGAAGCAATTCTCAATAGCGTCGCAGCCTCCCCTGTGCTCGGCTATCGCGGACCATTCGTTCTCGAGGGACAGATGCCAGATAAACCACTCGCAGACGTAGCACTTCAGCAAAAGGACATGACACTGGTCCTGGAACAGGGACGGCTCCTTGCATCGCCCGTCCCACTCGCGGTTGCCGCAAACGAAATGATGAACGCATCGCGCGGCATGGGTCTTGGACACCACGACTTTGTGGTCGCACATGAGGCTTACCGTCGAATGGGAGGACAACTCTGATGGGTCCGGAGAACAATGAAGTAAACCGATTTGTCACAAACCTTAAAGATGTCCCCCTCGTGCCAGGGCTCAGAAAGGATGAGGGCTGGGTCGATATGCAGGTCCAGTTTTTGATCGACAAAGCAACAGCAGGATCAGAGAACCTCCTCGTCGGCTGGACCGTCTTACCCCCTGGCGCAATGCATGATCGTCACCGCCATTTTCATGCCGACGAGTTCTGGGTAGTCCTGAGCGGAAGTGGCGTGATGTACACCGATGATGGTGAAGCGCCAGCCAAACAGGGCGATGTTGTTTATACACCTCGCGGTCAGTGGCACGGCTTTAAAAACGACACGGATCAAGACGTTGTTCTCGTGTGGGGTTGGGGCGGTGCAGGTTCCCTCGAAGATGCTGGCTACGAAGTAGGACACTTAGAGCATGACCAGTGATCCCCGCGTCGTTGCCGGATTAAGCGCCCAACGCGAATTGCTCAACACAAAAATCGCGGCAGGTGAACGACAACGAGGCTGGAAATTGGGCTTTGGATCTCCATCCGGTCTCGAGTTGTTGTCTCTTAAAAATCCACTAATCGGTTTCATGCTCGAATCCGGTGAACTTCCCAATGGAGCCAGCGTTGATATCAGTGGCTGGACCGGACCGGCCATTGAAGCGGAGATCGCGGTCAGACTGAAACACTCACTTCCCGCAAGTGCCGAGCCAACAGAAATCATGAACGCGGTTGACGCATTTTTGCCGGCCTTGGAAATTGTTGATCTCGACCATCCGCCTGCTGATCCTGAGCGCATCTTGGGCGGCAATATTTTCCATCGCAACTACGTTCTGGGACCCGACCTGACTCGAGGGTGGGGGGCCGGGCCACACGCACTAATAGGTCGCGTGCGACACAACAACGAATGGACCGAGCCCGTTCTCGAGGTTCAAGCTCTCACCGGAGATTACCTAGCCAACCTCACGGAGCTCATCAGGTCTGCGCCGCAGGTTGGTAACGGCACCCGGTCAGGTGACATCATT
The DNA here is from genome assembly GCA_040261955.1 of Candidatus Nanopelagicales bacterium. Lineage (GTDB taxonomy): Bacteria > Actinomycetota > Actinomycetes > S36-B12 > S36-B12 > UBA4592. Next base: position 31,594 of record JBDQMZ010000133.1, on the reverse strand, counting down.
TTGCTCGGCTCAATTGTCCCGCCCGTGCGAATAACTACCGGGGACGCATTTGAGTTCCAGGCAAATCAAGCACCAAGTCTGGAAGTAAATTTCATCTCCCAAACGTAGTTTTAACCTTTGGCTTTGCGCCCAGCACGTTGGCGCTCCCCAGCGTTGAGGATCACCTTGCGAAGTCGAACAGCTGCGGGAGCTACCTCAACGCACTCGTCTTCGCGGCAGAATTCGAGGGCCTGCTCAAGTGACAAAGCTTTGTGAGGAATCAGCGGGATGAGCACGTCCGAGGATGACTGACGCATGTTTGTCAGTTTCTTTTCCTTGGTGGGGTTGACATCCATGTCATCAGACCTAGAGTTCTCGCCCACGATCATGCCTTCATAGACCTCTGTGCCGGGTGCCACGAACATGGTGCCGCGCTCTTGAAGGTTAGACAGTGCGAAGCCGGTTGTTGGTCCCGTGCGGTCTGCAACCAGTGAACCCGTGGGACGGGTGCGTAGTTCGCCGAACCACGGTTCGTATTTATCAAAGACGTGGTGCAGCAGCCCGGTGCCACGGGTTTCGGTGAGAAACTCGGTGCGAAAACCAATTAACCCTCGAGCCGGAACGAGGTATTCCATGCGAACCCAACCGGTACCGTGATTCGTCATTTGCTCCATGCGACCTTTGCGCAGCGCCATCAGTTGCGTGACAACTCCGAGGTAGTCCTCGGGGATATCAATGGACAGTCGTTCAACAGGCTCATGAACTTTGCCGTCAATTGTCCGAGTCACAACCTGGGGCTTGCCCACGGTCATTTCGAAACCTTCGCGCTTCATGATTTCAACGAGGATCGCCAGTTGCAATTCACCGCGACCCTGAACTTCCCACGTGTCAGGGCGCTCAGTTGGCAGGACGCGAATAGAGACGTTACCAACTGTCTCAGCGTACAAGCGCTCCTTGACCATGTTGGCCGTCAACTTTGTGCCACCACTGCGACCAGCAAGCGGTGAGGTGTTGATTCCGATGGTCATGGAGATCGATGGTTCATCCACGGTAATGACGGGAAGTGCTACCGGGTTCTCAATGTCAGCGAGAGTGTCTCCGATGGTGATCTCTGGGATACCAGCCACAGCGATGATGTCACCGGGACCAGCACTTTCAGCGACAACGCGGGTGAGTGCCTCCGTCATGAGAAGTTCAACAACCTTGGCACGCTCGATTGTTCCGTCGTGCCGGATCCAAGCAATTTGCTGGCCTTTATTAATCGTCCCTTGATGCACTCGGCACAATGCCAAGCGACCGAGGTATGGGGAAGCATCAAGGTTGGTCACGTGCGCCTGTAAAGGAGCACCCTCGGTGTAGGTGGGTGCAGGGATTGTTTCGATCAGAGTCTTGAATAGTGGCTCGAGATCCTCGGCATCAGGCATTCCACCGTCAGCAGGGCGGGTCAAAGATGCACGCCCAGCCTTAGCGCTGGTGTAAATGATGGGGAACTCAATTTGGTGCTCATCGGCATCAAGGTCAAGGAAGAGTTCATAGGCCTCATCAACAACCTCAGCGATACGCGAGTCTGGGCGGTCCACTTTATTGATAACCAGAACAACGGGCAGCTTCTTGCTGAGTGCTTTGCGCAGCACAAACCGAGTCTGTGGCAATGGGCCTTCAGATGCATCCACCAAGAGCACGACGCCATCGACCATTTCAAGTCCGCGCTCAACCTCGCCACCGAAGTCAGCGTGGCCCGGGGTGTCAATGATGTTGAAGGTGATGCCTTCGGGGGCAGATGGTCCCGCGTAACGCACCGACGTGTTCTTGGCCAGGATCGTGATGCCTTTCTCACGTTCCAAATCCATCGAGTCCATGACCCGCTCATTCACATCCTGGTTGTCACGGAATGCACCGGACTGCCACAACATTGCGTCAACGAGAGTTGTTTTGCCATGGTCAACGTGGGCAATGATGGCAACATTGCGTAAATCTGAGCGAAAAGTCACCTACAGAGACTATGGGTGTGCTAAGGCGCGGCACACGGTGGGGCGCTCCAAGGGGATGCATAGGCGCTTTAATGATCCCGTGCACCTCATTCGGCAAGTGCCTGAGTACTCCGTGATCAAACTCGATCCCGCCGCCCCGCTCCCTGCCATTCCGGCTGAGTCTGATTTCTGGACCATTGCTCAGACCACGGATGAACTGTCACTGGTCTGCCCAACCCATCAGGCTCCCAGTGCCGGAGTTCTCGAACGCGAAGATCACTGGATCGCGTTTCGAGTTGCGGGAACCATGGAGTTCAGTCTGACCGGAATTGTCGCCAGAATTTCGCAGGTCTTGGCGGACGCCGACATAGGAATCTTCGTTGTGAGCACATTCGATACTGACTACATCCTGACCGCTAATCAAACCGTCGGACAAGCAATCGATGCATGGCAGCAGTCAGGGATCAACATAATCCAACCCATCGCCCACACTGCACGCCTCGACATTGTTCCTCTGGAGCACGAACTCGAGGACATTGCCAATGAAAATCGGGACCACAAACTCTGGCTAGATGACTTTCCCAGCGAAGGTGACCTGCGCATTTCACGGCTCATGCAACTGAGTGGGCCACACGAGTTGGGCACCACAAACCTATTCCAACTTCGACTTCGCTCAACCGGTGAGGCCTGCGGAGGTTGTGGCTTCAAAGGCGAGTTTCATAATGGCGATTTCACCGCAATAGAAATTGGCTATGGACTCACTGAAAGTTCCCAGGGAAAGGGTTTGGGCACCGAACTGCTGCGAGGACTCATTGCCATTGCCCAAAATCGCGGCATTTCGATGCTGGTCGCAGAGACCGACAATGACAATGCCGCAAGCCAAAGGGTTTTGAAAAAGAACAGCTTCACGTTGTTGACGTCAGACGAAAATTCTCAGTGGTGGAAACTCTCACTCAGGGATTGACAAGTACTTTTCCAACGAATCAAAGTAACTCTCCATGCCCGCCTGTGCTTGCAGTGCATCGGATTCGGATAGGTCACCAAACTGGCTGAATTTCACCCAGCTGCGAAAATCGCGGGCTTCGAACTCAATCCTGATGTCGTGGTGCATGGTGTCAAAATCGCGTGCAGCAAACTCTTCTGCTGACTCCGTGTAATGCAGCGTGTGGTCAAGTCGAGCCTGATCAACAACGGCCGTGTACTGGCCGTAGAAGTACGCGACATAACCCGCCTCAGGAACGTCAATGGCGACGGTCCACAGTCCACCAACGACTGGATCGGAATTGACTGAGCCGGGAACAATGGAGTGCTCCATGCCGTGATACCACACTTCTAGTGCGTCCGGATCAGTCCAAGCAGCCCAAAGGATCTCCAGGGGAATATCGATTTCACGCTCAACGCTGTAAGCCGGTTCAGTTGACATGGGGGAAGGCTACCGCGGCCAACTACTCCAGCACGAGCACCAATCGATGGTCCGGCAATGATTCTTCATTTCGTGAGCCGTCCGTGGACTCAACAATGGCGAATCCGCGAGTTTCATAGAAAGCCATTGCTGCTGTGTTCGCCTGGAAGGTCCAGAGTTGAACGACTTCGGATTGCATTGAGTCAAGTGCCGCCTGGAGTAATGCGGTGCCAATGCCTTGTCTGTGAAACTCGGGCAACACGTACAGGTGGTTAATCCAATCCTCGTTCCACAAAATAAAGCCGATTACTCGACCGTCGATCTCACAGACGGATCCTTCCGACTCAAGAATCGCTTGAGTGTAAAACTCGAGGTCCTCGGCGGGGGTGTGCAGTTCGGGGATATGGGCACCCGTTGATTTACGTGCCTTGCGAGCAATCACCGCCGCGTCTTGGGCATCTTCAATATCAATTCGACCGATGCTAAACATGGTAGCTACCGCAGCGGATTCCGCCAAAGCCATTGGTCAACATTAGAGGCCATTGTCTTTCCTATACACCGCAACGATTGCATTTGCATGACCATGACCCATGCCGAAATTTTCCTTGAGAAACTTCACCTGGTCCATGTGCTTGTCATTTCGAACAGAATCAAGCTGCTGCATCCAATGGCTTATGGGCTGCCCGTATTTCTTTTCAATTGACGGAAAGTAGGACTGAGGGCCTGTGGCTTTGTCGGACATGTCAACGCCTATACGTTAAAACGGAACTCGACAACGTCTCCATCATGCATGACATAGTCCTTGCCCTCGATGCGCACTTTGCCTCTCGCTTTGGCCTCTGCCATGGAACCTGCGTCAACAAGATCATCAAAAGACACGATCTCTGCTTTGATGAATCCCTTTTGAAAATCGGTATGAATAACGCCTGCCGCCTCGGGCGCAGTTGCGTTTTTGGGAATCGTCCACGCACGTGCTTCTTTGGGCCCAGCGGTCAAATAAGTTTGCAGTCCAAGTGTGTTGAAACCCACCCGAGCCAACGCTTTCAGCCCTGATTCATCTTGACCAACTGATTGCAGTAATTCGAGAGCTTCCTCATCAGAGAGTTCAACTAACTCGGATTCAATCTTGGCATCAAGAAAGACGACTTCGGCGGGTGCAACGAGATCTCGCATTTCACTCTTGAATGCTTCATCAGCCAACTCTGTCTCATCAGCATTGACCACGTAAACAAACGGCTTGGAGGTGAGTAGGAATAGTTCACGGATCGGAGTTGAGTCGAAGCCCGCGCTAAAGAGAGTCTTTCCTGAGTTCAAGATTTCTTGAGCTGCTTTTGCTGTTTCTAAAACAACAGCCTTGCCTTTGTCGAGCCGCACTTCCTTTTCAAGCCGAGGCAACGCCTTTTCGAGTGTTTGCATGTCGGCCAAAATCAACTCGGTATTAATGGTCTCCATGTCCTCTTTGGGAGAGACACGACCTTCAACGTGCACGACATCGTCATCCGTGAACGCGCGCAACACCTGACAAATGGCATCGGACTCACGAATATTGGCCAGGAACTTATTGCCCAACCCAGCGCCTTCTGATGCACCCTTCACAATCCCGGCAATGTCAACAAACATCACACTCGCTGGAATGATTTTCTCGGAACCGAAAATCTTGGCGAGTTCATTGAGGCGGTCGTCAGGGACCCCGACCACACCAGTGTTCGGCTCAATGGTCGCAAACGGGTAATTGGCAGCCAGAACGTTGTTCTTGGTCAACGCATTGAACATGGTTGATTTGCCCACATTAGGCAGTCCGACAATTCCCAGAGTTAATCCCACGGCCGTGAGTCTAGATCCGGCACACATTGACCATGTTGCGGGGCGAAATGCACGCAGATGTCAGCCCACCGTGACACCATGAATATATGGAACCGTTGCTGTTGATTTTGATCGTCTTGTTCATGGCCGTAATTGCTTTTGCTGGCGTGGCCCTCGGTTACTTCTTGGGGCGCAAATCCGCCGACGAATCACATGTCCCTGCCCTCGAGTCCGGTCTGGATTCACTCTCTGACGCCATCAACAGAATGAATGCTCAGGTTCAGAGTAATCAGCAGGCTGGCGTCGAATCTGCAACTGCTTTGCGCTCAGAGCTCATGGTCGGTTTGCAAAACCACAATCAGATGGTGACTCGGTCCGTGGCTGAAGTCCGCCAGCAAGCGCAGCAACTAACATCCGTCTTAAGCCGCTCGGGAGCCCGCGGTCAATGGGGTGAAATGGAACTTCGCCGCTTGGTGGAGGCAACAGGACTTCTCAATCGCGTTCATTTCCTTGAGCAGTCGCACTTCGCCACCGAAGATGGCGCCCTGCGCCCAGACCTTCAGGTCATGCTGTCTGATGACCGCTGCATTTTGGTAGATGCCAAGACACCCATGGACAACTATCTTGCGGCCGCAGCGAGCACGGAGCCTGCCCAGGTTGAACAACTCATGGCTGCACACGCACAAGCCGTCGCGAGTCACATCGATAAATTGAGCCGCAAAGCATATGCGGGCTCAGTCAACGAATCAATCGACTTTGTCGTCATATTTCTTCCTTCAGAGTCACTCCTTGAGTCCGCATTGACCTATCGCCCAGATCTCTTGGACTATGCCTTCAGCCGCAATGTCGTTCCCGCAACTCCCACAACTCTCTTTGCCCTGCTTCGCGGTGTCGGCATGAGTTGGAAAAACAGCGAAATGATCGACCAAGCTCAAGTTATTGCTCAACTGTCGCGCGAGTTGTACACACGAGTTGACGTTGTGCTGGGACATTTCGGCAAACTCGGCAAAGCCCTCGGAACCGCGGTGAGCAGTTACAACTCAACGGTCCGTTCCATTGAGACGCGCGTTCGTCCCACTGGTCAAAAACTTGCCGAACTTGGTGTTCGAACCGACAAGAACGAGGACGCATTAACCGAAACCCCGCAGCTTGAGGTCTTTGTCGCGGAACTGCCCCTCCACCTCGACTCTGAGGAACAGAACGTGGTGGACCGCCGTCTTGATGCGGTAAATGAGTAACCTGATCCCCGTGACGGATGATTCGAACCCCGTGAGCGCGGCAGATTCCTCGCTCGTTGGTCAGGAATATGAGGGTCTTTTTCGACCTGAAACCCCGCAAGAACTCCCCGTTGAACATGCTCTCGCCGACCCTTTGCCTCCAGAAAGTGATCAACCAGCATCGACACCATCAGAAACTGGGCGCATTTTCCGCAGCCAGGGCGTGTCTGGCCATGACGACGCACTCATCGCAATCCCCCTGCAAAAGTCCGGGCGCCTGCGCACGCTGACTCGAGACTCGCAGCGCGAATCCATAGGAGTCCTAGATGCTGAAATCGCTTTGCCACCCGCAACCGCGAATGTTCCAGGGATTGCCATGCATGCCCCTGCACCAATCCCCAGCCCTCGCACATCATCGCGAGAAGAACGCAAACCCACATCTGGTTCTCGTTCCGAATTGGTGGGTTCATTGAGCGCCCCGTGGGTCTACTTGATCGCCATCTCGGTCACATTAGTTTTTGGCTTGGGAAATGTGCTGATTTTTGGCGGAGAGCCTGGATTACTCGCCGGAATTGGATTACTACTCGCCACACTTTTCACGAGTTTCGCCGTGCGGTCCAGCGACGATATCCACGCTATCTATGCACCGGCAATTTCATTTTTCATCATGGCAGCCACGGTCGGGCAGATCAACATCGCAGATTCATCGATAATCAATCGAGGCGTTGCCGTCTTTTTCATTCTGGGTAATAACTGGATCTGGGTGATCGGATCCACCGTCATTGCGCTCGTGATTGTCGCGTTACGACGCCGTTCCCTTCGCTGAAGCAGCCTTCATATCCCTGCGCAACTCAGGCGGCAAGGCAAACATCAGCGTCTCCTCAGCGGTGCGGACTTCTTCAACTGTTCCGTAACCCCGTTCGGCTAACCACGCGAGCACCTCATTAACCAAGAGTTCAGGAACCGATGCGCCGCTAGTAACTCCAACAGTGGATGCGCCATCAACCCACGATTCCTCGAGCTCTCGGTAGCTATCAACCCGATATGACGCTGTTGCACCAGCATCCAATGCGACTTCAACGAGACGCACCGAATTAGAAGAGTTACCCGAACCGACCACAATCACCACGTCACAATCGGGTGACATGGCCTTAACCGCAGTTTGCCGGTTTTGAGTTGCGTAACAAATGTCATCACTGGGCGGGCTCTGCAGGTTGGGGAATCGCTCTTTCAAAACCTCGACGGTCTCTAGCGTTTCATCAACAGACAAGGTTGTCTGTGATAGCCAGATGAGTTTGTCGGGATCCTTCACCTCGATCTCGCGGGCAGCGGCGGGGTCTTCAACGAGTGTGATCGAGTCGGGCGCCTCACCTGAAGTTCCGACAACTTCCTCATGTCCTTCGTGACCAATCAGGATGATGTCAAAGCCTTCATTAGCAAATCGGCGGGCTTCCGCATGCACTTTGGTGACCAGCGGACATGTTGCATCGATAGTTTTTAAGTTCTTTTCGGCGGCTTCTTCATGCACCACAGGTGCTACACCGTGGGCAGAGAAAACAACGGTCGCGTTATCGGGGACCTCTTCAACTTCGTTGACAAAAATGACCCCTCGCTCCTGCAAGGACTCCACCACATGTTTGTTATGAACGATTTCTTTGCGCACGTACACGGGACTGCCATAAAGTTCAAGGGCCTTTTCCACGGTCAAAATGGCTCGGTCAACACCCGCGCAATACCCACGCGGAGCTGCAAGGAGGACTTTTTTTTCCTGTGACATGGCTACAGCCTAAGCGAATGGCCTCTCATGCGCCTAGGCTGCGTAAGTGGCACTCGAGACCTCAGAAAACGCGCCCGCGCCGGTACGGGTGATCTCGACCCTCTTGCATGACTACATCAACCGCCTCAGTTCCATTTGGGTCGAGGGTCAAGTCGCTCAATTTCGCCCCCGACCTGGAGCCTCGGTCCAGTTCTTTACCCTGCGCGATACCGACGCCGAATTCTCTCTCAAAGTAATGGCCAATTCCGCCTTGGTTGGCGCCATGCACCCACCACTGACCGAAGGCCAACGGATCATCCTCTTTGGTCGCTGCGATTTTTGGGCCAAACAAGGATCCCTGCAGATAGTCGCTCGTGAACTTCGAGCGGTTGGAATCGGAGATTTACTTGCACAACTCGAGGCACTGAAAGGCAAACTTGCCGCAGAGGGCCTCTTTGCGCCTGAACGCAAAAAGCCGATCCCTTTTCTTCCTACCCGCATTGGACTGATCACCGGACGCGCAAGTGATGCAATGCATGATGTTTTGGTCAACACCAAGAAGCGGTGGCCAGCAGCTGACTTTGAAATTCGCGAGGTCGCCGTACAGGGCGTCTCCGCTGTCTCCGAAGTAACCGCGGCCTTGTCGGAGTTAGATGCACTCGAACTTGATGTCATAGTCATTGCACGTGGTGGTGGAAGCATGGAGGACCTCCTCCCATTCAGTAATGAAACGCTTGTGCGCGCTGTATCCATGGCTTCAACCCCAATCGTCAGCGCGATTGGACACGAGCAGGACACACCGCTCATTGACTTTGTCTCTGACATGCGAGCATCAACCCCGACCGATGCTGCCAAACGGATCGTGCCCTCGTTAGTTGAGGAACAAGAATTTGTATTAGAAATTCGTCAAAGAATGCGTAGGGCGGTGACTTCTCACATAGATATGGATCGCCTCAAAGTGACCGAAAGCCGAAAACGAATGAAGCAAACGATCGTGCACAAAATTCAGGCGGCCTCGACCGAGATCGAACACTTGCGTGCACAAATACGCGCCCTATCGCCTGCTGCCACCATGGACAGAGGCTATGCAATTGTTCTTAACTCCACGGGTGACATTGTTCGCAACGAGGATCAGGTAAAAGTGAAAGAAACTGTTGATATTCGAGTAGCACATGGGCAATTCAAAGCCCAAAGAGCGGAGTGAGGCTATGGCACAGAAAAAGGATGATCTCGATCTTGCCGGGACGGGATACGAAGCAGCCCGCGATGAACTCGCCCAAGTTGCATCACAGTTGGAGCGCGGAAATCTGACGCTTGAAGAATCACTAGCGTTATGGGAACGAGGCGATGCACTCGCTGCCGTGTGTGAAGCGTGGCTCAAGAAAGCCAGTGATCGAATTGAAACTACTGAAGACTAGTTCCTAGCGCTAAAGACTCAACACCGCTGATAATTCCCTCTCGCGGTCCAGTACCTCGAACTATCGTGGTCGTACCGTTATTCATCGACACAAATGCGGTACTTGTTTCGCTCTGATACTCCGTCCACTCGTCACCAACAAGACTGTTAATGGAGACGCTCCCAAGAGGAACTCCGCGAACTGTTTCAACTGAAAGGAATTTCGAACTGTCTGAGCGAGACTGGGTCACTTGAAGAAACTCATCGGATTCGGTGACGTAGCCCACCTGCCACACCATCTCGTCTTTCGATTCCGCAGTTGGCTGCCAGCGCACACTCGTTGGGCGTAACCCAGGAGTGTCGGGCACCACAACGTCAAAGTCGGCTTGAGCGACCGCGACGACCAACAACTGATCCACATTGACCTCACGCACGGGGTCTGGCTGGGGGCGCCAAGTAACGAGCAAAATCGCGGCAACAACTGCGAGGACCACGGCCATGGATCGCACCATGTCCCCCACCGTTTGCTTCATCCGGGCATTCGTTTTCCCAGTTGGTGTCGGCTCGCTCACAAGGACATCATGCGCCATTACGGCAATCGGGGCACCTCCACCACCGATACGCTAACCCCATGAGTGACTTTGACGCCCAAGCTTCCTTCTCATCCGAATCCTCCATGGAGGTCCCGGATCGAAATTTGGCCATGGAATTGGTCCGCGTCACGGAAGCTGCCGCCATGGCCGCCGCGCGGTGGGTGGGACGCGGGGACAAGAACGGTGCCGATGGCGCCGCGGTCAATGCCATGCGAACCTTGGTGAGCGGGGTCTCCATGAATGGAACCGTCGTCATTGGCGAGGGCGAGAAGGATGAAGCTCCCATGCTTTTCAATGGTGAACTTGTGGGCGATGGCACTGGACCTTTATGCGACGTGGCGGTGGACCCCATTGATGGAACCACGCTCGCAGCCAAGGGCATGCCTAACGCCATCGCCGTCATAGCCGTTGCTGAACGCGGGTCCATGTTTGATCCGAGCGCAGTGTTTTACATGAAGAAACTTGTTGTTGGTCCCGATTCCGCTGGCAAAGTAGACATCGATGCACCCATCGCTTGGAACCTCGAGCAGGTTGCAAAAGCGAAAGGTGAGTCCATTGCTGACTTAACCGTTTGCCTTCTTGACCGCCCACGCCACGACGAAATGGCGCGTGAAATCCGTGAAGCTGGTGCTCGCATCAAGTTCATCACCGACGGTGACGTTGCTGGCGCAGTGATGGCAGCTCGTGAAGGCACGGGTGTCGACATTCTCATGGGAATTGGTGGAACACCTGAGGGAATCATCACCGCCTGCGCCATGACCTGCATCGGGGGCGAAATTCAGGCCAAATTGTGGCCCACCAATGACGAAGAAAAACTCAAGGCATTAGAAGCGGGTCACGATGTCAACCGAGTACTCACAACAACAGACCTAGTAACGGGCAATAACAACTTCTTTTGCGCCACCGGCATCACCGATGGAGAACTCATGGAGGGGGTCAGATACACACCAAATGGCCCAACAACGCACTCGATAGTCATGCGCAGCAAGAGCGGCACCATCCGCGAGATCAAGAGCGAGCACCGAATTGCAAAGCTATCTCGTTATGCATCTGTTGACTTCACCACTGCGAGATAGCAGCGATGTCTGACCATTTTGCGCGCCGACTTGCAAGTTTTGGGCCTGATATTCGATCTGGCCTCGAGGATCTCTACTGCGAAAATGTGGATGAGGTGTACGCCAGAATCATCGCGTTAGCGGATTCAACCCATGGTGCCCGAAGCAAGGCTCTCAAGACCAGGGACCTTGAACGACCATCTGACTGGTTCCAGAGTGAGAGTGCAGTTGGATACGTTGCTTACACGGACAGATTTGCTGGTGACCTTAAAGGTGTAGCGCACAAGATTCCTTATTTGAAATCACTCGGTGTCACCTACCTGCACCTCATGCCTCTGCTTAAACCACGCCCTGGCCAAAATGATGGCGGTTACGCCGTCATGGACTTTAGAAATGTGGCCCCCAACCTCGGCTCGATCTCTGACTTGGAAACTCTCGCCGGGCAATTGCACACCAATGACGTCACCCTGACTGTTGATCTAGTTCTGAACCATGTCGCCTACGAACATGAGTGGGCGGTAAAGGCTCGCGGTGGTGACAAAAAATATCAGGACTACTTCTACCTGTATTCCGATAGAACTCTTCCGGATCAATACGAAGAATCCCTTCCCGAGGTGTTCCCGGACTTTGCTCCAGGAAACTTCACGTGGAATGACGAACTTAATAGCTGGGTGTGGACAACGTTTAACTCGTACCAATGGGACGTTAATTGGTCCAATCCCGATGTGCTCCTGGAATTCCTTGACATCATTGGCTTTCTGGCGAATAAAGGCGTGGACTGCCTCAGACTGGATGCCATCGCATTCCTCTGGAAAAGAATGGGCACTTCCTGCCAGAACCAGTCAGAAGTTCACAGCATCACTCAGATTCTCCGCTCATTCGCTCGAATTGTTGCTCCCAGCGTGATCTTCCAGGCCGAAGCCATTGTTGGACCTAATGACGTTGGCGCCTATCTCGGTCAAGGGCGTTTCGTGGGCAAAGTGAGCGACGTCGCCTACCACAACTCTCTTATGGTTCAGATTTGGTCTGCCTTCGCAGCGCGGGATGCACGACTCATGGCCATTGCACTTAATCGGTTTGAAAAGCTTCCCCCTGGCACAACCTGGACCACCTATTTACGCTGCCACGACGATATTGGCTGGGCGGTCGACGATTCTGATGCCGAAGCATTGGGTTGGAGCGGTTTCGGTCACAGATCATTTCTCGCTGATTATTACAGTGGCATATTCCCTGGTTCCCCCGCGCGCGGTGTCCTATTCCAAGAGAATCCAGCTACGGGTGATCGAAGAATTTCGGGCACTGCGGCAAGCCTTGCTGGTTTGGAACTGGCACTGGAGGCTAATGATTCGAATGCAATCAATTCGGCCATGGACCGAATCTTTTGTGGATATGCCATTGTGTTTGGGTTCGGGGGATTGCCCCTCATTTACATGGGTGACGAATGGGGGCTGCTCAATGACCACTCCTACCTACTCCGCGATGAAGAGAAGGCGGATAGCCGCTGGGTCCATCGTCCGTACCTGCCGAAGTTTGAGGAACTAACCGAACAGGGCCGCGATATCGCGCTTCAGTTGTCCGCGCGAATCACCAGACTTGCGACAGCTCGCAAGTCCCTCCCACAATTGCACGCCTCACAGAGTTCCACCGTCGTCATGACCTCGCACAATGGCGTCTTTTTCGTGGTCCGAGATGGTGACCGGGGAGTGCTCGTGGAGGTATACAACATGAGCCCTGACCCTGCAGTGCTCTCCGTGGATGAATTCCCCTGCGTGGTCACACCTGTTGACTTAATTTCAGGAGATGAACTGGATTTCGGTGACCAAGTGCACATCCCAGGTTTTGCCTCATGGTGGTTATTACCGCGTTAGGGATCTAGAGTTGTGGTGTGACTGATTTTGTGTATACCGACATGCTCCCTTTGGCCCCTGATTCCACTCGCTACCGCCTGATAACAACCGAGGGAATCAGCACGACCACACTGGGTGACCGAGAGTTCCTCACTATTGAACCTGAGGCAATCACCGCACTGACCTTCGCGGCAATGCGAGATATTTCGCACCTGCTACGCCCAGACCACTTGGCGCAACTGCGTCGAATTCTCGATGACCCCGAGTCAAGTCCCAATGATCGATTCGTTGCACTTGATCTGCTCAAGAACGCCAATATTTCAGCCGGAGGCATACTTCCCATGTGCCAAGACACCGGTACCGCAATCATCATGGGTAAGCGAGGGCAAAATGTAATTACCGCAGGCGATGATGCACAGGCACTTTCGCGCGGTGTCTATGACGCGTTTGCTCAGTTGAACTTACGCTACTCACAGCTTTCCCCGCTTTCCATGTGGGAAGAAAGAAATACTGGGACGAACCTTCCAGCTCAAATCGAACTGTATTCCGATCCTGCCAAGGAAATGTCTTATGAATTTCTCTACATGGCGAAAGGTGGCGGCAGCGCCAACAAGAGTTTCCTCTACCAGGAAACCGCCGCACTCCTGAATCCAACGAAGTTTGCAGCGTTCCTCGATGAAAAACTCAGAAGCATCGGAACCGCAGCATGCCCGCCGTATCACCTTGCCGTCGTCGTCGGCGGCACTAGCGCAGAGTTCGCATTGAAAACGGCAAAGTTAGCTTCCGCACATTACTTGGACACCCTTCCCGTGCACGGGTCGGCTGATGGCTCTGGATACCGCGACCTGGCCATGGAACAAGAAGTCCACCTCATGACCCAGCAGTTTGGAATCGGTGCACAGTTTGGTGGCAAGTACTTCTGTCACGATGTTCGAGTTATTCGCTTACCGCGTCATGGGGCGTCGTGTCCCGTTGCTATTGCGGTGTCATGTTCTGCTGACCGTCAGGCAAAGGCGAAGATCACCCCCGAGGGCGCGTTCCTGGAGCAGCTCGAGACCGAACCGGCCCACTATCTGCCTGAAATTACCGATGAACATCTCGATGACGACGTCATTGAAATTGACCTTAATCGCCCCATGTCAGAGATCCGCGAGACTCTGAGCAAACTTCCCATTCGCAGCCGGCTTTCCCTCACCGGGTCTCTGGTGGTTGCCAGAGATTTGGCACATGCGCGAATCAAGGAGATGCTGGACCGCGGTGAGCCCATGCCCCAGTACCTGCGCGACTACCCCGTCTACTACGCAGGACCCGCTAAGACACCTGAAGGAATGGCATCAGGTTCGTTTGGACCGACGACGGCGGGACGCATGGACACCTATGTTGACCAGTTTCAAAAGGCTGGCGGATCAATGGTCATGCTGGCGAAAGGAAATCGAAGTGCGGCCGTGACCCGAGCATGCCAAGAAAATGGTGGCTTCTACCTTGGATCAATCGGTGGCCCTGCCGCACGCCTGGCACAAGACAACATCACCAAAGTCGATGTTTTGGACTTCGCTGAACTTGGCATGGAAGCCGTTTGGAAAATCGAAGTCAAGAACTTTCCTGCATTCCTAGTGGTGGATGACAAAGGCAATGATTTCTTTGCTGAGACATTGCGACCCATTGCGACCCAAATTCCGGTAGGTCCCCCAAAATAAAGTCCTGTTAACAGGACCAATGTCCACCTGACCAATGGTTGGCACCGGCCCCCTTGCGCCAGATAGTCCAAAACGCTCGATCCTGCCAGTACCTGTTCCACTGATTCATGGGAGTCTTGCGGAGCTCTTGAACGAGATCGACGCCCGCTTGACCCATTTCCTTCTTGACCTCTTTTTGCATCATCCACGTGGCACCACGAGCAAGCGCCTTCGAGAACTGATAGGTGCCACGATAGAGGCCTCCCGCACTGACTGTTTTGTAATTGTGGCGTCCCTCGCGCTTGGCAATACATTGTCTGCGCTCTTCTTTGTTGGGCATAAACCACTTGCCTTGATAGAGGCTAGGCATAAAGCCCTTGAGGTCATTGGACTGCGGGGAACCAAATGCATGGAAAGTCTCAGTGGCGATTCTTAACTGCTTGGACCCTGCGTCTTCAGGATTATTTCCTTCATCGCCCACCGGGATCTCAGAATCATTGACGGGGATATCGTCGGCAGGGACCTCCGTGGTTACTTCAGAGGGCGTGTCTGGCGTTAGTTCCTCTGCCTGCGCCTGAACCACCGGTGCAAGAAGCAGCGAGAATGCGAGCGCGGCAGCGCTCAGCCTCGTTATCTTCTGCATGGAAAACCTCATAAAGTCTGTGGATTTGCGAGTCCTAGATTGCATGATTTGGTCTAGAAAGTCACATTACAACAGGGTGGGACATCTCACTCGAGAAATTTCGAGAGCCTGCCCACGGGGGAATCCCCCTAGCCTCGGATAGTATTCGTGATCTAGATCACATGATGCAATGAGGCCTTATTGATGCCCATCCTCAAGCAATTCGGTGACTAATGCTGCAATCTCAGAACGCTCACTGCGAGTCAGAGTGATGTGTGCGAACAGTGGATGACCTTTAAGTTTCTCCACGACGGCGACCACCCCATCAAAGCGACCCACCCTGAGATTGTCACGCTGCGCGATGTCATGCGTGAGTACCACGCGCGAATCACTTCCAATCCGGGAGAGCACGGTGAGCAGTACATTTCGCTCCAGAGACTGGGCTTCCTCGACTATCACGAATGCATCGTGCAAGCTCCGACCACGAATATGTGTCAGTGGCAAAACTTCGAGCATGCCTCTGTCAGTGATTTCGTCGACAACTTCCTGCGTTGCAATAGCGCCGAGTGTGTCATAAACAGCTTGACCCCATGGCGACATCTTTTCATTTTCAGATCCCGGGAGATAACCCAATTCTTGACCACCGACTGCATAAAGCGGACGAAAAACAATCACTTTTCTATGCGCCCTGCGTTCCATGACGGATTCGAGGCCTGCACACAACGCTAGGGCACTTTTACCCGTGCCCGCCCGTCCTCCCAAGGACACGATGCCCACCTCAGGATCAAGCAAAATGTCCAGGGCAATGCGTTGCTCGGCACTGCGCCCGTGGAGACCGAATGCTTCGCGATCACCCCGAACCAACCTCAACTTTTTGTCAGGTGTCACTCGTGCAAGCGCACTCCCCCTGTCGCTGAGCAACACCAGACCACCGTGGCATGGGTAATCAAATGCAGCATCATGTTCGATCACGCCTTCTTCATAGAGTGCGTCAAGGTCGGCGACGTTGATATTGATCTCAGCCATTCCGGTGTAGCCGGACTCGAGAACAAGTTCTGCGCGATACTCCTCAGCAACGAGTCCAACTGAGCTTGCTTTAACGCGCATGGGAAGGTCTTTGCTCACCAAAACGACATTCGCACCTTCATTGGCCAGATTCTTGGCCAGAGCCAAAATCTTGGTGTCGTTGTCACCCAGACGCAAACCGCTGGGTAATGCTTCAACGTCCGTGTGATTAAGTTCGATGCGCAGTGTCCCGCCTGCTTCACCGATAGGCATTGGGGCATCAAGTCGTCCGTGTTCTATACGGATATCGTCCAATAATCGCAGCGCCTGACGCGCGAAATAACCGAGCTCGGGATGACTGCGTTTAGCTTCCAACTCGGTAACCACCACAACGGGCAGCACAACGTCGTGTTCATCAAATCGCTTTAATGCGTGAGGATCTGAGAGAAGTACCGAAGTGTCCAAAATATAGGTGCGACGCGATTCTTTTTGGGGCACGAAACATACTCCTCACCGGCCCACCGGTTCAACTTGCCTACTGGCCTTTCGTGAGCCAGGTGGGGCATCTACGAATTCAGCATTTAAAGATTCACGCATTCCTAACGGGGTAAACGCTATGGCGCAATTGTTACGAGTCGGCCTCGACACGCCGCGAAATTAGTGCCGTTAAACAAACCATGACGGCACACGTAATTGCAATGGCTCCTCTGTGCACGGGCGACAGGGAGGCAATGGCTGCACCCAATGACCAGGCTATTGGAAAAAAGATGACTGTTTTGATTTTCGCATTCCAGGATTCATCTCCTGTTAAGGCGCGAGCAACGGAAAATCGAACTGCGTCAATGAACGGGCCCGTGCCAGAGATTATGTGAACGCGACTCTTGCCAATCATGATGAAAATAGTCCCGAGGATTGCCAACGACATGGCAGAGGTGCTGGTTGACAATGCACCAGCCCACCAATCACCTGAACCAATGGGCAACTGATTGTTATTCACCTCCTGCAACGGCTGTGACACCATGGCGCCGACCGTCGCAGTTACAACAAGAAAAACTGCGGCGACATAGAGCAACGTCCGCGAACCCCTGGGCGTAACAAAAAATGGAAACTTGAATCGCAAAATAATGACCGCCGCGATTCCCAGTGCACATCCCATTAGGGAGAAGAGAGATAGTGCTGCTTCGCCCGCATTTGAAGTAAGTCGTGCCCAGAATAAGACGAGGTTGCCCGCCTGATTGGCAGTAAAGACACCATAAAGACGGAAGTCGACAGCATCCATGGCTCCTGCCATGACGGCAAGAATGAGAATCATAGATATGGGTTGCCTCAGCGCCGATTCGGCATTGGGATCCATTATTTTGTCGTCGAAATTAGTCATGCGAAAAACTCATGCACCGTATCTTCTGTTGCGCTCGGCGAATGTGCGAATTGCGCGCAGGAAATCAACATGTCGAAAGTCAGGCCAATAGGCTTCACAAAAATAGAATTCGGAGTGGGCGCTTTGCCAGAGCAGAAATCCTGACAGTCTCTGTTCACCCGAAGTTCGAATAACTAAATCAGGGTCGGGTTGTCCTTTTGTGTACAGGTGCTCTGCAATGTGCTCGGCATTGAGCAGGGATGCAAGTTCATCCAGGGTGGTTCCTTGAGTAGCGTGGTCAGCCAGGAGTGATCGAACGGCGTCAACGACCTCGCGCCTTCCTCCGTACCCCACGGCGATGTTCACTAATGACCCGTCAATTTCCGCTGTAGCTTCCGCGGCCTCTTTGAGCAGGGTTGCCGTCCGGGAGGGCAACAGATCTAGAGCGCCAACTGGATGTAGTCGCCAACGCCCTTGGCCCACCAGATTTCCCACAGTGGTCTCAATGATGGTCATCAACTTATCGAGCTCAGGTTCGGGTCTCGAGAGATTATCGGTCGACAAAAGCCACAGGGTGACTACTTCAACTCCGGCATCATCGCACCAGCCGAGGAAGTCAATTATCTTTGCGGCACCAGCCTCATGCCCCTGAGCCGAGGTCGACCCCTGAGCACTGGCCCATCGTCTATTTCCGTCAAGAATGACACCGACGTGGCGTGGAATGCGATCAAGTGGGATTTGGGTAGCCAGTCTGCGCTCATAAGCGCCGTAAACCAGATCCTTTAAGCCCACGTGAAGAGATTACTCTGTCAGGGATTCGAAGGTGGGTAAACCACTCGGAGGAGTTAATCCGCTCCACTGTAAGGGCGAGGAGAGCACCATCGTGCTCAGAGGCGGACTGTAACCGGCAAGCAGGTCGATGACCGCCTCAAAATGCGCGGTATTCATGGCTCGCACCTTGACAATGCAGCATTCACGGCCAACCACACGATGGATCTCAAGGATCTCTGCGCGCTCCTGGGCACTTGGGTCGTTGAGAATGCACGACTCCCCGTAACAGGCTAATCGGACAAATGCCATGACGGGCCAACCTGCTCGGTCCGCATCAAGATGAGCAGAGTAACCGGCAATAACACCTGACTCTTCTAATTTGCGGACCCGAGATGAAACAGTCGGAGAAGTCGAATGAACCCTTTTGGCCAACTGGCTGTGTGAGAGGCGGGCATCTCGTTGAAGTTCTCCGAGAATCGCCCAATCGAGTTCGTCCACGACGCAACTATCTCACTACTGAAAATCACTCATTAACGAGACTAATTAATAACACTCATTAATCGGTGCGCAGTTCTTTGTCCGCTCGACGGGTCAATTCACTTCGCACCTTCCAAAGATCTGGGAATGCTTGTTTGTCCCTGATCCCTCCAACAACTTCAACCGGAGTGCCCTGCGTCCCTTTCACCTCGAGTCCAATGGTTCTCTCGACCACCCGGAAATGCACTGCCCTCCAGGCCATGAGCAATTCGTCCACGTCGATCAAAGCCTCAGCGAGTTGAAAAAGTCCTTCATGATTTTCAAAGTTGATAAATAGTTCTTCCAGAGAAATTTCCTCGGACTTGAGCGCGTTGTCGAACTCGAATCCCAAACGAGGAATGACTCGACGAATGGCTCTGAATCCGGGTGAATCAAAACCTGAGCCGTGACCCAAAGCTAGGCGAACCTTTTGATACTCCCACGGAGTCAATTGCTCAAGGATGCCCAACTGTTGGGTGCAATAGTTAATACACGAGTTAACGCGCTTGAGGAGTCGAGTCGCCGCAGCGAAATTTCGCTCCCTGATTTTCTCGAGGGAATACTCAATCTCTGACACAGCCAGTTTGAGCCATAACTCAGATGATTGATGGGTCACGGTAAACAACAGCTCATCCCGGTGAACCCAGGAATCTGGCTCGGGCTGAAGATCCAATAGCTCTGGGGTTCTGATGTATCTCTCGTAGTCGCTATCGCCCTCGCCAACGAGAATCTGTTCTGCATTTCCAAATTCAGCCACAGTTGACCTCCCAATCATGTGGGAGCATCATCACAGACGGTGGAACGGGTGAAAACAGTCAGACCGTATATGCCACGAATCTGGTGACGAAAACGTAAAAACCTTTATAAATCTAAAGATTAACTCGAGTTTTGAGGAATTTTGCTAAGACGACCGGATCCTTGGTGGGCAACTCACAGACGCTGAATTTGCACACCTGAGCGCCGCTGTCCGATCCCTCTTCCCAGAGGATTTCCGGCGCCAACGGTGACCGTGCGCCTACGCCTGCAAATTCTCGGGAGCTAGGGCCCGAAATCACCAGTTCCCAAGGTCCTTGGGCCAGGGACCATAATGCGACAAGCCCCCATCCCACCGCTCTAGGTGAGGACAGTGCGAATTTGGGCACTACTGAGAGTCCAGCCTCGGCCAAAGATCGCATTTCACTTGCGTTCGGCCCGCCCAGCCCTGACAAGCGGACAAGGGCATTCGCTAGGGCAAACCAGCCGGACGGCTCAGCGTTATCAGCGAACTCGCGGGGACGGCGAATAAGTTTCTGGGCGTCATCCGCGGTGTCATAGAAGCCACCGCTGTCGTCGGCAAAGTGTGCGACCGCCGAGTACGCCAAAGTCCGCGCCAATTCAAGCCACTCGGATTCACCCGTTGCCTCGTAGAGAGAAATCAGGCCTTCAGACATGTTGGCGTAGTCGTCTAGGACACCCGCACTGGAACCAACCTTGCCATCGCGTGAAGTGCGTGCCAAATAGTCTGCACGCCTATCGTTTCCCATGTGAACGCTGATAACCAGATCAGCAGCACTGCGGGCAGCCTCAATCCACTCTTCGTTTCCAAAGATCGCACCTGCATCAGCCAGTGCCGCAATGGTTAAACCATTCCAGGCCGCCACTACTTTGTCATCGCGACCGGGGTAAACGCGCTGAGCGCGTGCGTTGAACAGTGCGGAACGCCACGCGCTCCATTGGGTCCAATCATTCGGATCATTGAGCAATTGCAATGTCGACTTACCATGCTCAAAAGTGCCCTGTTCGGTCACTTGAAATAGTGCCGCAGCAGCTGTGCCGTCTGATTCACCGAGCACTTCAATCAGTTCGGCCGGTGTCCAGGCATAAAACTTTCCCTCTTCGCCATCGCTGTCCGCATCCAATGCCGCGGCAAAGGCCCCCTCCGGTGTGCGCATTTCACTGAGAAGGAAATTAATACTCTCGTGAACAATTCGTTCTGCCAATTTGCTGCCCGTCAGGCGCCACCAGTGTGCGTAAACACGGATAAGTAACGCATTGTCATAAAGCATCTTTTCAAAATGAGGAACAACCCACTGGCCATCAACGCTGTACCGAGCGAAGCCGCCACCAAGTTGGTCGTAGATGCCACCACGGGCCATGGCTTCAAGCGTGCGTGAGGCCATGTGCAATGCGTTGGCTCCCACGGATTCATCAGTCGACATCCGAATGAGGAATTCGAGGATCATTGAGGGTGGAAATTTGGGTGCCCCTTCAAAACCACCATTAGTTGCGTCAAAGCTTTTGCTCAGAGTGGTGACAGAACCTCGAAGAAATTCAGTGAGCTTCGCTGAATCCATGGATGCAATATCGGAGTGGGACATGGGCGGTCTGCGGGATTCCAATGCATCGATAATCCGCGTACCTGCCGATTCGATACTTTCTTTGCTTTGATTCCATGTCGTTGAGATTGATTCCAACACCTGAGGAAAACTCGGCAATCCGTGATGTGGTTGCGGTGGGAAATAGGTTCCAGCAAAAAATGGTCGGCCTTCATGGTCCAGAAATACCGACATGGGCCACCCGCCGTGACCAGTTAAGGCAACGGTTGCTTCCATGTAAATGGAGTCGATATCTGGTCGTTCCTCCCGATCAACCTTGATATTGACAAAGTTGTCATTCATGAATCGAGCGATTTCAGAATCTTCAAATGACTCATGTGCCATGACATGACACCAATGGCATGCGGAGTATCCAATACTCAAAAATATGGGCACATTCCGCGCTCGTGCCTGGTCAAATGCCTCAGGGCACCACTCCCACCAATCCACGGGATTTTCTGCATGCTGAAGCAGATACGGGCTGGTTGATTCTGATAACCGATTTGTCACACCTCAATCATCACAGCATTGGGTTTGGCGCGCACTTCAGGTATACCTTGCGGTCGTCACAACTATGCTGAGGCAACTACCTGCATCGGAACGAGTACCCGGAGGAAACATGTTTGATGACGCCAAGAACATGATGGACAACGCGATCAGCCACAACGATGCCCTCTCTCAGATCGAGAACCAGAAATCAGGCGACTCTCAGCCGCACCTATTGAGAAACTGGCTCGTTGGCATCGCTGTCGTAGCAATTGGCATAGCGCTGCTCATAATTTTCTAGCTTGTCAGCTTCTAACCTTGAGTGAATCCCTTGCTGAGTTTTTCCATTGCCCCGGTTAGCTCACTCGGAATGACCCATACTTTGTTGGCGTCTCCCTGGGCAATTCCTGGAAGAATTTCCAAATAGCGATGGGCAAGTGCCGCCGAGCTGGGGTTGGCATTGTGAATAGCTTCGTACACCCTTTCGAGCGCCGCTGCTTCACCATCTGCCCGAATAACTTCAGCGCGGGCTTCAGCTTCAGCTCGAACAACTTCAGAGGCAGCGAAGCCTTCGGCCGTCAGGATGGCGCTCTGCTTTTCACCTTCAGCTGTCAAGATGGCACTCTGCTTTTGGCCCTCTGCCGTAAGAATTGCAGCACGACGCTCACGCTCTGCCTTGAGCTGCTTCTCCATTGATTCTTGGACCGAATGGGGTGGATCAATGGCCTTTAATTCAACCCGATTGACGCGAATGCCCCAGCGTCCCGTGGCTTCATCGAGGACTCCTCGTAATTGACCATTAATTGAGTCGCGTGAAGTAAGAGTCTCTTCCAAATCCATGGAGCCAATGACATTGCGCAAGGTGGTGACGGTTAACTGTTCGATACCCAGAATGAAACTGGAGATCTCATAAGTCGCCGACTTTGGGTCCGTGACCTGAAAATAGACAACGGTGTCAATGGAAACCACCAAGTTATCCTCGGTGATGACCGGTTGAGGAGGGAAGGAAGCTACCTGCTCCCGCATATCGACTCGCTCACGTATCCGATCAACCAGTGGAATCAATATGGACAAGCCTGGTGTGAGAGTGCGCTGATATCGCCCGAGGCGTTCAACGATCGCAGTGCTTGCTTGATTCACAATCACCACGGTTCGTGAGATCAGAACAAAAACAATTGCGAGCCCGATTACTACTCCGATGATAAGACCTATGGCGTCCATGTACTTCTCCTTCTCAATTGTTGATCGAGCATTTATTAGTCGAGTGGGTAGACCAGTGCGGTTGCACCGTCTATTCGAGAAACACAAACGCGCGCACCTGCGGGAATTACTTCATCGCTCAAGTCTCGATCCAATCGAGAGCTCCACACTTCCCCGTTCAATCGGATGCGACCATCGGCGCTGTTGATTTCCGTCATGGTGAGGGCCTCCATGCCTTTTAGTGCGTCAACACCTGTTCTGGAAAGCATGGGCATGCGGTGCATGTGCCGAGCAGCAACAGGTCGCACAAACAAAATTCCCGCGAGGGAAACGCCTGCGACCACGCCGCCTTGAACGAGCACCGGTGCGCCAACCGCTGCCGTGATTACTCCTGCAACGGCACCCACTGCGACTAGACCGAGATAAAAGGTTGCTGTGACTAACTCCAGGCCGAGAGCGACTGCGGCAACAACTACCCATGCCCACACCATGGTGCTCACCTCCGCCTCACAAATACCTATTTTCACTCGGTTCAACATGTTCACCATAACCCGTTAAACGGGTATTGGCACACCATGCGGTACTCGACAATGGGCCGCAATTCAGACAGCATTTGCCTCATAAATCAGGATTGACAAACGCAAATACAGCGAATATGGTCAATAAATGACGTACTTGCGGGTTTCTACAGCCGCCGAACTACTCGGAGTAAGCCAAGACACGGTACGCCGCTGGATCGATGCAGGACGCTTACGGGCTCGCCATCCCAAGGGAGGCCGCACTGAGGTCAACGGTGCCGATGTAGCCGCGGTACTGGGCGAGGGCCGAATCGAGGACCCCGACGCTCCACCGCAAAGTGCTCGAAATCGGTTCCCGGGGATCGTTACCCGCGTGGAGCGAGACGGCGTAATGGCACTTGTTGAGATCCAAGCGGGCCCGCATCGAGTCATCTCGCTCATGTCACGGGAAGCCGCAGATGAATTGAAACTTGAAGTGGGGGTTCCTGCGGCCGCCACCGTAAAAGCTACGAACGTCGTGATCGACATTGTTTAGCAAGCGCACATTTTTCCCACTGGCCATTGTGTCTGCATTCTCTGTGGTGACGGTGTCCGCATGTTCAACAGCTAATGATTCGGACCCTGCGATAAGTACGACCGTGACCATCTCCGCTGCCGCATCGCTGAACACAGCATTTACCTCTCTGGCAGAACGATTTGAAGCGGAACACCCGGACATTGAAATCAAAGTGAACTTTGGCGGCAGTGGCGCACTCGCGGAGCAAATCGCCGCAGGCGCCCCTGTCGATGTTTTCGCATCTGCCTCCAAAGCCACAATGGATCAAATTTCAAACTTTGTCGAATCACCGAAAACTTTCGCTCGCAATCAATTGATCGTGATAACTCCCGCAGCAAATACAGGTCAGGTCACGGACTACCAATCGATTCAGAAAGTCTCCACGGTGGTGTGTACTGAGAGCGCTCCCTGCGGCGCAGCTGCGCAAAAATTCCTGAGTAAAGCAGGCATGACGGCAAATATCGTTTCCTTAGAACCAGATGTTAAATCTGTTCTCAATAAAGTAATAACCGATGAAGCCGACGCAGGTATCGTCTATGTAGCCGACGCCATTGCTGCTGGGAATGAAGTCGTAGCATTCACCATCCCCCCTGAATTGAATGTCACGACGGACTATCAAATTGCATTGATCAAAGACTCCAGTACTCAGAACGCTGCACAGGAATTTTTGGACTTTCTTCTGGGCCCTACCGGTGTTGACGTCCTCCAATCTGAAGGATTCATGTCGCCGTGAAGACTCGCAATCTGGCAATAGATCAATCTCCCAAACTGCTCATGGCACTGGGTTTTGTGGCCATTGCCTTCTTGGGTCTTCCCCTTCTCTCGCTCTTGGGTTCGGTCAATTGGTCCGATTTCCCTGCACTTCTGAGCACTCCCGCATCACTTGAGGCAATCCGGCTTTCCATCGTCACATCAATATCTGCGACTGTCTTCGCAATATTCCTAGGCGTTCCGCTCGCTCTGATACTGGCGCGTTCGCACATGCGAGGGCTTTCCTTTGTAAGGGTTTTGGTTCTTATTCCCCTCGTGCTTCCTCCTGTAGTGGGGGGTGTCGCACTATTAATGGCATTCGGCCGCCGAGGCATCATAGGTTCCTATCTCTATGACTGGTTTGGCGTTCAATTGCCGTTTACCACGACAGGCGTCGTCCTTGCACAAACATTTGTTGCGATGCCGTTTTTGGTAATCACCGTGGAAAGTGCCCTGCGCTCACTTTCCAAGGATTATGAACATGCTGCGAGCACACTTGGAGCTTCTCGCATGCGCATATTTATCCGGATTCAATTACCTCTGATCGCACCTGCATTGGCCGCAGGTGCGTTGCTCACCTGGGCCCGGGCCCTCGGGGAATTCGGAGCAACCCTGACTTTTGCCGGCAACTTTCCTGGCGTTACCCAAACACTGCCACTTGCCGTTTACTCCACACTCGAAATAGATCGCGACCAGGCCATTTCGTTGAGTGTGGTCATGCTCCTAATTGCATTCGCTGCTCTTTTTGGAATGCGCGATAGATTCATAAAGTCAGGTCTGACATGACGAACCAAGGCTTGAGTGCTGACTTCACGGTTGACCGAAATGAATTTCAACTAGACTGCAAATTATCGGTTGCTCCCGGTGAAGTGTTAGCGCTTGTCGGTCCAAATGGCGCGGGCAAGAGCACCGCACTTCAGTCGATTTCGGGGCTCATCTCAATCACCTCGGGCGAGATCAAAATCGGCGGACAGGTACTTGACTCGCCGGCGGCGCATTGCTTCATACCTGCTCACAGCCGCAATATTGGTGTTGTGTTCCAGAACTATGCGCTATTCCCACATCTCTCAGTTTCTGCGAATGTTGCCTTCGGTCCCCGCAGCCGTGGAGTGTCGAAAGCCCAATCTCGCGAGAGCACCGATGCCGTACTCGCCCAATTTGACCTGTTAGACCTCGCCCGCAAGCGCCCCGCTGAGTTATCCGGTGGCCAAGCCCAGCGAGTGGCCCTTGCCCGAGCCCTGGCTACGAATCCTGATGCCTTGCTCCTGGACGAACCACTTTCCGCCCTCGATGCTGTTACTGCGGGCCATGTTCGCAGTGAACTGGGCAAACATCTCAAAAAATTTCAGGGTTCGACCATTATCGTGACCCACAATCCACTTGATGCGTTGTTGCTCGCAGACAAAATCGCAATCT
This sequence comes from Candidatus Nanopelagicales bacterium, assembly GCA_040261955.1. Lineage (GTDB taxonomy): Bacteria > Actinomycetota > Actinomycetes > S36-B12 > S36-B12 > UBA4592. Next base: position 5,349 of record JBDQMZ010000133.1, on the reverse strand, counting down.
TGGAAAGTGGCCAGATCACACAAGTTGGCAGTCCTAGTGAAATAGCTCAATCACCGAGAACCGATTACGCAGCAACCCTGATGGGGGTAACACTCATAAGTGGTACAGCGACTCATGGAGTTATTACAACGCCAGACGGAGAATCCATCACCACGGACAATTCCCAACTTTCTGGATCGGCGGCAGCGATCATTCGGCCAGATACCGTCTCTGTTCACTTGACCATGCCGGAGGGAAGCCCCCGCAACGTCTGGGAGGGTGAGGTTAGTGACATTCAGCAAACTCTCGATCGAGTGCGGCTGGTCATTCGCGGTGCAGTTACTCTCTCGGCGACGATAACGCCCGCGTCACTGAACTCCATGGACCTTCAGGTTGGGTCACGAGTTTGGACGAGTGTTAAAGCTATCGAGGTAGCGGGGGTGAGTTTGGACTAATGCTCACACCTTTTGTCAACCAACTCGATACGTCATGGAAGCTTGCACTCACTGACCACTTGGACAAACTAGAAGCAATCGAGCTCTTTATTGAATCTGAAAATGAAGTTGGCAGAACCTGCTTGCCTCCACATGATCAAGTCTTGCGTGCATTTTCTCAACCAATCAATTCGGTGAAAGTCGTTATCGTGGGCCAAGATCCGTATCCCACGCGGGGCGATGCTCACGGCCTCGCTTTCAGTGTTGAGCCAAGCGTGCGAATTCCACGAAGCCTGTCTAATATTTTTCAAGAACTCTCCACAGATCTGGGCTGCCCAACTCCAACAACGGGAGACCTGCGCCCGTGGGCCACTCAAGGAGTGCTCCTGCTCAATCGAGTCCTCACGGTTCAAGCAGGTGCCTCAGGATCACATCACGGTCACGGCTGGGAAGAGTTCACCGAGGCAGCGATCTCAGCATTGCTTGCCCACGCGGCATTACCGCCCGTCTTCATTTTGTGGGGAAAGCCCGCACAAAAGTTGTTGCCTATTGTGGAACAAGCACCAGTGGTTTGGAGTACCCACCCGAGCCCGCTGTCAGCGCGCAAAGGATTCTTTGGGTCACGACCATTTAGCCGAACCAATGCAATATTGGTCTCACGCGGTCAAGAATCTATTGACTGGTGTCTGCCTTAGTCTGCGGCAAATTTCGCACATAACGATGCATGACAAAGTCAGCATAAAATGAAGCAAAAGGAATTGTTCCTGCGAGAAGCAATGCGACGGTTTTCAGGATGGGAAAGCGGAGTAAGAACGCTAAATTCACAGCGGCAATGAGGTAGGCGAAATAAAGCCAGCCATGCGCAACCCACAGCAAACTGTAGAGACCGGGTTTGCCACCGTCATCTGCGTAACCCCACAGGAGATAGCCGAGTAGCGCCCACACGGTCGCACTTGCCAGGACGACACCCGTCACCCAAGCCATTATTCGGAAGGCAAGAAGTGCGCTGGGAATCTTATTCATGTAGAGACTCTATATAGATCAAAGTTCATGCGCGAACGGAGGTTGGGCACCCGCTCGTTGACAGGTTACCCCCGCGACCCTGATGCCAAATTCAGTGGCAGCGAGTACCTTTTCCATGGATGCGAGATCAGACTGCACATAATTATTCTGAGCCCAAAAGGCAAGGAATCCACCACTGAAAGAATCACCCGCACCCACGGTGTCAACGACCTCAACGGGTGGCACAGCAACAATTTCCTTGGCCCCACCAACGAAAACGTTCAGAGCTTGGGCGCCGTCAGTGAAGAGCACAATTGCGCCCGTTAGATCGTGTAATTGCTGGGCCGCTCGATTTGAGTCCACACTGGGTGACATGAACGCAAGATCATCCCCACTTACCTTGATGATGTTCGCTCGATTGATCACGTGCCCTACCGTTTCATCAAAAATGCGAGAGTCGGCCATAACGCTGGGACGCGCATTGGGATCAACCATCAGGATTTGATCACTCCCAAGGGCATTCGTCACCGCACATACAGCGTCGGTCAGTGGGGTGAGGACTAAGGCGAGCGTGCCAATGTGGATTGCTCGAGCGTTGACGTTGAGTGCATCAACTGCCATGTCTACGGATACCGAACTTGCGGCCGTATTGTCCATCATGAATCGATACGTGGCAGCGCCACTTTCATCGAGTGATGCAATAGCGAGAGTTGATGGTTCCGGCAAGAGTGGGACTATCGCCTGTTTGACTCCATCAGCTTCCAGCAAACGCTGGATTCGGCGACCAAATGCATCTTGCGAGATTCCACCAATGAATTCAACTTCGTGACCTAAGCGAGCAATGGTGCGCGCGGTGTTAAGGGGTCCACCGCCCACGACTGAGTCAACTTCCCCCTCTGTGTTCACAATGATGTCGATGAGGGCCTCACCCATAACTTGGATCATGAGCCAAATCTAGCGAATCTCTTTTTGCCTGCTCGAGACCATGATCCAGCGAACATAGAGCGCGACTGCAAACAAGGCGAAGATCCACCACTGGACAGCGTAAAAGAAGTTTTGGAGAGGAAAGGCAACCTCGGCCGTCTGAATCGTGGGTGGAACAACTTTCGGCGCATCAGGGGACGCGGGAAATTCTGATTCGACAACCAGGAATCCGTCGGAGAGCGTGACACCCCATTCACTCGAAAGGACAGCTGAGTCAATCACTGCATAGACACCATCTATTTGTTTCGAGCCCTCATAGAAGGCTTCATCGGGTTGAACAACGGCTCGAAGTTCAACCTCTCCGCTCGGCGTTGAGTAGGTTCCATCCGGGGGGACCCATCCGCGCAACACCGCAACATGTTCGCCCGTGTCCAACTCAAAATCACTCACAATCCACTGTCCAACATTCGCGTTGTCACCACCACCCGAAAGTCGATTACCAATGCGTGCCATGTGGGTTGCGTCGTAGGAACCACTAGCAACGACGGTGCGACCAAAATCAGATGGGTCAAGTTCCGGGCCAAGGACATCGGGGGCTGGGACTACTGCGGCGGCAGCGGCGCGCTCAGCATTGAGAATATTCTGGGTTCTATCCCATTGCCATTTGCCCAAAAAGAAAAAGAGGACACAAACACCTACGAGAAGCAGGGCAACAACGATGCTGACCGGCTTGAACAACTCATTCAGATACCTATTCCGACTTCTCATCAGTTTCTTTGTCTTCAGAAATATCCGCCAATTCCTGCTCTACCCGCAATTCATTTTTTCCTTTGGGCAACTCAGGGTTGATGCGCTTCATCTGACGATTCATGTTAAGCCACAATAGAACAAGCGCAATGCCAACAAGTAACACAAATAGGCCCGCTATCGGCCCTGCGCCATCAATGATGGTTTGAAGGTCTGGCTCAGTTTCCATGGTAATCCTTTATCTGTTGAGCAGTGCTTTTTGTTGTGCCTCGTTACCTAGCGGATTCCCGCAAAGAGATCATCTTCTTGCTCAGGAGCTTCTACATGACTGAGAGCCCTTTGAAAATCTTCAGTGGGCCAAGCAGATTTCTGCAGATCAAGTGAAACGGCAAACCAGCGACCGTCCGGCTCAATTTGAGTAGCGTGCGCCTTTAGTGCGGAATCTCGAATATGAAAAAAATCTGCAGCATGGACCTTCGTGGTGATCCGATGAGCATCGTCGGGCTTGTCTTCCCAGTTCTTTAACCACTCTTCATATGGTGACTCGATGTCAGCCTCGATCAGAGTTTCATGTAGGGCAACAACTCGCGCTTTGTGAAACTGCTGATTGTAATAGACCTTGAGAACCTGAAATGCGGACCCAAACTCTGGAAAGAGATCAGGATCTGCTGCCTGCTCCACCGCAGCCATGGTCACAACGTGTGTCTGAATGTGATCGGGATGCGGGTATCCCCCATTTTCGTCATAAGTTGTAACGACCTGTGGGCGAAATTGTCTGATGAGTTTCACGAGCGGTGGGACGCTCACTTCAAGGGGTACTAATGCAAAAGCATCATGAGGCAATGGCTCGCCCTCGGTGAAACCTGAGTCCATGAAACCAAGCCACTCATGTTGAACACCCAAGATTTGTGCAGCCTCTGCCATCTCTTGGCGTCGGACTTCATGGATGCCGAGTTTGTCAACTCGCTGCTGGGCGGCTGGGTTGAGAACATCGCCGCGCTCGCCACCCGTGCATGTCACCACCATGACTTCAACGCCCTCAGCTACATAACGGGCCATGACAGCAGCACCTTTACTGGACTCATCATCTGGGTGAGCGTGAACCGCCATCAAACGGAGTGAATCATTATTTGCCATCTCATGCACGAGACAAGTCTCTCACTTCACTAGTCTGCCTCTATGGCGAGTCCCTTTCGAAAGGATCAACTCTCTCCAGCCATGCAGGAGAGATATGGAATGGATCGACGCCCCATCATGCGGAACATCCTCGTGGGTGGCGCCATCTCCATTTTCATTATCGCCATCATGTTCGTCACATTTTCACTTGCTCAAAAGAATATCCAGTTTCGCCTCTTGGCTTGGGACGCAAGTTCACCAGAGAAGGTGGATATCAATTTTGAGGTGCGTAAACCTGCAGATCTAGCGGTCACCTGCGTACTGCGGGCCCAGGACAAGAACCGAATTGATGTGGGATACGTCGAAGTGGATGTTCCTAGCGGTTCGGACTACAACCAGTTGACATATCCACTACGCACACTGGCTCCCGCCTACACCGCTGAAGTTTTGACTTGCGTCTCACAAGGAGAACCCACCCGAGTCCCTGGACCACAATTTCCGGCGGGAGTTGCGCCGCCTATGCAGCCTTGGTCAGAATGAAGTTCCAGTAATTTCCATTCCGTACTAGGGTTTCACCATGACTGAAGTTACCTGGCTGACTCAAGAAGCTCATGACCGATTAAGCGCCGAGCTCGAAGAGCGCCAAGGATCCAAGCGTGTTGAAATCACCAAACGCATCGAGGCTGCCCGCGAAGAAGGCGACCTCAAAGAAAATGGTGGGTATCACGCGGCACGGGAAGAGCAAGGCAAAAATGAAGCACGTGTGCGCCAGCTCAAGCAACTACTCGAGAATGCACAAATCGGTGTCCCTGATGCTGCGCCCGATGAAGTCTCGCACGGCAAGGTCATAACAGTTCGTCTTGTCAACTTTGATGAGGAAGAGACCTTCCTCCTTGGCTCCCGCGAGGAAGCGGCACATGCATCCATTGATGTGTACTCACCAACTTCACCGCTCGGCGCAGCAGTTCTCGGCAAACGCGTTGGAGACTCCACAAGTTATGAACTTGCCAATGGAAAACAAATGCAGGTTGAGGTTCTTAAAGTTGAGGATTACGCCTAGCGGGCAGAGTTAACGCCTGCTAGCGCTCCGGTATTTTCTGATTGCCAGCGGTGCAAATATGCCGATCACGACCGCGCAGGAAATAAC
>JBDQMZ010000132.1:0-3272 GCA_040261955.1 Candidatus Nanopelagicales bacterium | reverse complement strand
TGCCATTGCGCTAGCCATGGGCCCATTGCAGGGTGCAAGTGCTGGATTTGCAGCCGGAATACTGATGGATTTATCCCCACCATCTGACACTTTGGTGGGTGTCAATGCAATTATCTATTTAATTATTGGCTTCATCGCTGGGTATTGGGTTGACCCACGCGATCGAACATTGATCATCATCATGGGCATCACGTCCTTGAGCACGGGTGGCGCGGCATTTGCCACCGCTGCTGTGGACACTTTGTTGGGGGGATCAAGGGTGAACTGGGCCGAGGTTCCCTGGATCACCCTGAGCGCGGCTTTGTACGGCTTACTGCTCACGCCGATCGTTGTCCCATTCGTGGGGTGGCTCGTCAAGAAGATAACACCCGAAATGTCCTTTTCCTGAGGGAACGCGAGGGGGCTTGGCCACGTCAGAGCAAGGTGGCCCACCGCGTGCCTCATGGCGATCCCAATGGGTGAGGGCACATATGCGCATAATGGAGCCTCACAAAGTGGGTGAAGTCGTAGATTTCACCCAGAGGTCGAACTCCCAAGGAGGTTAGGTGAGCGATCGTTCAAACCTGCGCCTTGCTATCCTTGGAATCCTGATTTTTTCCCTCCTTGCGACTCTTGTTGCCCGTCTTTTCTACCTCCAAGTCATAACGGGTGAGGAATATCGGGTTGCGGCGGAGAACAACACCGTCCGTGAGGTTGTTGATCCAGCAGTGCGCGGGCTTATCCTCGATCAAGCGGGTCGCCCTCTGGTTTCCAATAGAACGTCAATCGTCGTGACCATCGACAGGCAGGAATTGCGTGCCGAGCCTGATGACGGTGAAAAAGTCTTAAGTCGGTTGGCCAAGATATTGGGCGTAACGCCTGATTCGATTTCAGAGCGACTCATGCCCTGCGGCACAGAAGGTGCGCCCAAGCCACCAATTTGCTGGAATGGCTCGACCTATCAGGTTGTGCCAGTTGCCACGGATGTTGATGCGCAAACTGCGCTTACCATCATGGAGAAGCGGTCGGAGTATCCAGGTGTTTCTGCAAAGCTTGAAGCCGTGCGCGAATACAGCGCTCCCTTCGGGGTAAATGCCGCGCATATTCTGGGTTACTTGGGGCCTGTGACCGAAGAACAGTTGGCGCAGCAAGAAGGCAGTGATGCATTTGATCGTTTGCGCAAGACCGATGTGGTCGGGCGTTCTGGTCTTGAAAAATACTACGACGAACAATTGCGCGGAAAACCCAGTGTGACAACACTTGAAGTGGACACTTCTGGTCAAGTCACTGGGACGCTGGATCAGTTGCCCGCGGTTGCGGGAAACTATTTGGTGTCAACGATTGACGCCAAATTGCAGTCCGTGGTGGAAAAGCAATTGGTTGCGGCTGTTCAGCGAGCGCAGGCACAAGGTTACCCAGGCGATTCAGGTGCTGCAGTCGTTGTTGATGTGCGTAACGGACATATCCTTGCGATGGCTAGTTACCCCACCTACGACCCGAGTATTTGGGTTGGCGGTGTGACGCAGAAGCAATACAAGTCACTGGTCAAGAGTGATTCATTGTCATCCAATGCCACACAGGGTTTGTTTGCTCCAGGTTCAACCTACAAAGTTGTGAGCACGGCAGCGGCAGGGAAAGAAGGCTATTCGCTCTATTCGAACTACAACTGCCCGAAGAATGTGAAACTCGGAACACAGGTCTTTAGAAATTACGAGTCGTCGGCCTACGGTCGAATCAGCTTGGCCCGCGCTCTTGAAGTTTCATGTAACACCGTTTTTTATGGCATCGCTGACCGCATGTGGGAGTCAGCCGGTGGCAATGACGCAAGTCGTGATTCGGACGACCCCATTGCAGAGGCAGCCAAAATGTTTGGTTTCGGGAGCGCAACGGGAATTGACTTGCCGGGTGAGTCTTCGGGTCGGGTTTCCTCACGCGCCTTCAAGGTTCAAAACTGGGAAGCTAAGCGTGACACTTGGTGCGCAAATGCCGTTGCGGGCTACCCTGAAACTCGAAAGACGGACCCAAAGTTGGCCGACTATTTCACAGCTCTTGACAAGGAAAACTGCGCCGACGGTTTCCGCTGGCGCGAGGGTGATGCGCTCAATGCGGCCATAGGGCAGGGAGATACAGCAGTCACGCCGCTCCAGATGGCCATGGCTTATGCCGCTATTGCAAATGGTGGCACCGTGTACGAACCAAGTTTGGTCAAAGCAGTGATGGCTGCTGATGGCTCAGTGATTGAGCGAAATACACCGGTGGTTAAGTCAACTCTTGATGTTCCCAAGTCAACAATCAATTTCTTGAAAAAGGCGTTACCAGGTGTGACATCTGATGGCTCGGGTAAAACACCGTTCTTGGGTTTCCCGTTGGATCAAATTCCGGTTGCTTCCAAGACAGGTTCTGCGCAGGTAACGGGCGATAAAGTTTCAACTTCGTGGTTTGCCTCTTATGCACCTTCAAATAAACCTCGCTACGCCGTCGTCATGATGATCACGCAAGGTGGGACCGGTTCCAAGACAAGTGGGCCGAGTGTTCGAAAGATCTATGAAGCACTCTTTGGAGTAAACGGCACGAAAGTGAACCCGAGCAACAGCGTTCTGGTTGATGGCACACCGTCCAAGAAGTTGCCTGTTATTCGCCCCGATGGCACGCCCGTTACCCCCAAGGGCAAGGATTCTGGCACTGTGACGGCACGAGGGGCGAGCAACTAATGGCACGGTTCTACGCGTCTACCGTCAGCGATGCGCCCATGGCAGGACAGGCCGATCGCAGGGTCGCATTCTGGCGCGATATTGATTGGGTTTTGCTCATTGCGGCCGTTGCTCTCACGACACTTGGATCCGTCTTGGTGTGGTCAGCGAGTCGGGCCGATCTTGCATCGGAGAGTGATCCGCAGTCATACCTCAAACGCCACTTGATAAACGTGGCTCTCGCATTGGCATTGGGGTACATCGCATCGCGCCTGAATTATCGCTGGCTGCGTGCCTACACCCCGATCCTTTATGGCCTCTCGCTCGTGCTGCTCTTAATGCCATTTATCCCAGGCGTGGGCGTGACCATTGCTGGTGCCCGAGCCTGGATTGATGTGCCCGGCGGTTTCACATTGCAACCATCCGAGTTCATGAAGATCGCTGTCATTTTGATGATGTCGGTGTTGCTTTCTGAGAAAGTGGATATTGAGAGCGAGCCATCTGCTCGCGATGTACTGCTGGCCCTTGCCGCCGCAGCTGTTCCCATTGGAATTATTTTGATTCAAAATGACACTGGAACGGTTCTCATTCTCGGATCCGTTG
>JBDQMZ010000131.1:0-4440 GCA_040261955.1 Candidatus Nanopelagicales bacterium | reverse complement strand
GACCCAAGCAAACCTTTAGCTCGGTGTTCGCCGTTTCACTGGACTAGACCCGGTAAGCGTCGAATACACCCTCGACATTACGAACTGCCTTCAAGACTGAGCCCAAATGCTTTGGATCGGCCATTTCAAATGTAAATCGCGATGTGGCAATTCTGTCTCGAGTCGTGGCAACGGAGGCATGCAAGATATTCACATGTGTGTCAGACAAAGCCTTTGTGACATCAGCCAGAAGCCGCGAACGGTCAAGAGCCTCGACCGCTATGTTTACCAGGAACACTGACTGCGGTGTGGGAGCCCACTCAACCTCAACGATCCGTTCAGGCTGCTCCTGAAGTGATGCCACGTTAACGCAGTCCCCTCGGTGAACCGATACGCCTGAACCACGAGTCACGAATCCAAAAATTGTGTCGCCGGGGACAGGTGTGCAGCAACGAGCCAATTTGACCCAGACATCTTCCGTACCCTTGACGATTACTCCAACGTCATGCGTTCTCGAGCGCGTTTGAGTCCCGAAATTGGGAAGCACGGTTTCAGCAGTGTCGTCGGCAGCGCCATCTACTCCCCCTGAAGCGTCGACCAATCGGCTAACAATGGTCTGTGCAGAGATGCGACCCTCACCAACAGATGCATAGAGTGCAGAAATATCCGCTTGATGCAGATCAGCCGCGATTGTGTTCAATGCGGTGTTCGTCATAATCCTTTGCAGTGGAAGTCCGTGTTTGCGCACAGCCCTAACGATTTGATCCTTGCCTGTGTCGATAGCTTCTTCTCGGCGCTCTTTTGAGAACCATGCCTTGATTTTGCTTCGAGCGCGGGCAGAGGCTACAAAATTGAGCCAATCTCTGCTGGGACCTGCCCCTTCAGATTTGGTTGTGAAAATCTCGACAACATCGCCGTTGGACAATTGCGACTCAAGTGGGACCAGCTTTCCGTTCACTCGGGCACCCACGCATCGGTGCCCGACGTCCGTATGAACCGAGTAGGCAAAATCCACTGGCGTCGAACTTGCGGGTAAAGAGACAACATCTCCCTTGGGCGTGAAAATATAGACTTCCGCGGATCCCAGGTCATAGCGCAATGAATCAAGGAACTCACTCGGATCCGAGGTTTCCCTTTGCCAGTCAACTAACTGTCTAAGCCAAGCAAAATCATCGAGCTTGATATCCGTTCCCTGCTTGTAGCGCCAATGCGCCGCGACGCCATATTCAGCCGCTCGGTGCATTTCGTGGGTTCGAATTTGGACCTCGACCGGTTTGCCATCAGGACCAATGACCGTTGTGTGAAGGGACTGATACATGTTGAATTTGGGCATTGCGATGAAATCCTTGAAACGGCCGGGCACCGGACTCCACTCGGAGTGAATGGTTCCCAATGCGGCATAACAGTCACGAATACTGTCCACGAGAATTCGGACGCCGATCAAGTCATAGATATCGGTAAAGTCCCGGCCACGCACAATCATTTTTTGGTAAATCGAGTAATAGTGCTTTGGCCGCCCAGTGACCTGCGCCTTAATCTTGCTCTTGCGTAGGTCCTCTTTCAATTGCTCGAGAATTACATTCAAGTTTTTCTCGCGCGAGGGTGCTCTCTCCTCCACCAATCTGTCGATTTCATCGAACATCTTGGGATGAAGGGTGCCAAAAGCTAGATCCTCGAGTTCCCACTTGATTGCGTTCATGCCGAGGCGATGTGCCAGAGGGGCATATATTTCTAAAGTCTCGCGCGCCTTTTTTCCCTGCTTCTCACTCGGTAAATAGCGCAGGGTTCGCATGTTGTGAAGTCGATCCGCGAGTTTTATCACGAGTACGCGAATATCTCGGGCCATTGCGACAACCATTTTGCGGACGGTTTCGGCCGCAGTGGCGTCGCCATAGGTCACTTTGTCGAGTTTTGTGACTCCATCCACCAATAGAGCGATTTCGTCACCAAAATCTTCGCGCAGTGCATCGAGTGAATACCCACAATCCTCCACAGTGTCATGGAGCAGTGCAGCAGCCAAAGTGGAGGACGTCATGCCAAGGTCTGCCAATATCTCGGCAACAGCAACAGGATGGGTGATGTACGTTTCACCGGACCGGCGGGTTTGATCCTTGTGCAGGTATCGAGCCATTTCATAGGCCCGTTCAACGACTTTAGTGTCTGATTTCGGATGATACTTGCGCAGTGTCCGCAGCAGCGGATCTATCTCAGAGGTACCTGCACGTGTTCCAAACCGAGCAAGTCGCGATCGCAGTCCAGATTCAGTCGGTACCTGAGTCGCTTCAGGGAGCGCGACAACATCTTCAGACATTGCGCCTCCTCCCATTCGAAGCGTTGAGCAGACTCCATTGTGATCAACTCTTTGTATTGTACTTTGTACTATTTCTTCTTTCGCTTCGATCGGGACACCCGCTTGGGCTGGGATCTTTCCCCTGCCTCAACAGCCCGCGATAGTGATTCACTGAAAACAACGTCTGCCCCCTCGCCGGAGTCGGTGGCGGACTTCTTGGCAATCTGGGTGCGACGCGCACGAACCCTCGTGGCAAGTGCCTTCATCTCAGGAGTGGCCGATTTCAACTGAGCCAAAACAGGTGTTGCCACAAAGATCGAGGAATAAGTACCGGCAGCCATACCGATAGCAAGGGCTACCGCAAGGTCGAGCAACGTTCCCGCTCCGAGAATAAGTGCCCCCACCACAATGATTGACAGTACTGGCAGCAACGCAACAACGGAGGTATTAATGGAACGAACCAGAGTCTGATTGACTGCAAGGTTCGCGGCATCGTCGTAGGTGAGAATTGATTGACCCGTTATTCCTCTCGTGTTCTCTTTGACTTTGTCGAAGACCACCACGGTGTCATAGAGCGAATAACCCAAGATTGTTAAGACACCAATAACGGTTGCAGGAGTGACTTCGAGACCAATAAGCGCATAAATGCCAATTGTGATGATGAGGTCGTGAGCAAGTGCCACTAATGCTGCAACTGCCATGCGCCATTCAAAATAAATGGTCAGGAACAACGTCACGAGCAAGATAAATACGCCCAGACCTTGGAGTGCTTTCTTCGAGATCTCTGCACCCCAGGTTGGTCCCACCACTTGGTATTTGATGTCGTCCTTGGCGATACCGCAGGCTTCGGCCAGTGAACCCGCCAAAATGGATGATTCATCAGGTGTCAAGGTCTCCGTTTGAACTCGAACTGTGCCCGAACCCGTCACGGTCACAATTGATTGACCGCCAGACTCAGATTCGGCGACGTCCCGTGCAGATTCAACGGTGCATGTTGCGTTAGGGAGAGAGAAGTCAGCGCCGCCTTTGAACTCAATGCCAAGGTTAAGGCCGCGGAACACCAGAGTTCCGATACTGACGAGCAAAATGATCGCACTGATCGCGTACCACGTCTTCCTGCGGCCGACGAAATCAAAGGAGATTTCGCCGCGGTACATGCGCTGCCCAAGTGAACCTAACTTGCTCATGCTGATCCTTCCCTCCGCTTGCGCCTGGACTGTCCAGCCATGGCGTCCGCCAAGCTCACGCCGCCAAGACGTTCAGGATCTAGGCCTGTCCATCGGCTGCCACGCTGCATGAAATTAGATCTTCCTAGAAGGACAACCAATGGGTGGGTGAACCAGAAAGCCACAAGGACGTCAATAACCGTTGTCAGCCCGAGGACAAATGCGAAGCCCCGCACGCTACCAACGGAAAGTAGATACAGGACCGCGGCAGCAAGGATGGACACAAAGTCCGCTGCAAGTAATGTTCTGCGCGCCCTGATCCAACCCGTATCGCAGGCCTGTCGCAGGGATCTTCCATCGCGGATTTCGTCGCGGATACGTTCAAAATAGACAATAAAAGAGTCGGCCGTGATACCGATAGCGACGATAGCGCCTGCAATACCCGCCAATGTCAAAGTCAAACCGATTGTCTTGCTCAATACGATAAATACGGCGTATAGCAGGACGCCCGCAACAACCAAACTCAAGCCGGCAACCACCCCAAGGACGCGGTAATAGAAAAGCAGATAAACCATGACCAACAGGAGACCAACGCCACCTGCGATCAGCCCTGCGGAGAGCTGGTCCTGACCCACGGTTGGCGAAATGGTCGTGACATCAACGGGCTCGAGGGTCACGGGAAGTGCGCCATACTTCAAAACGTTGGCCAGATCACGTGCTTCTTGGGCCGTGAAGTCACCTTCAATGGAAGCCTGACCACCCAAGATTGCTTCATTGAAGCGTGGTGCCGACACCACGACTCCATCAAGAACGATGGCAAAAGCGTTACAAGGCGATGCTCCCGTTCCACACTCTGGCAATGCGCTCAAATCTGTTGATGCAGTGGCAAGCGCTCCGGCACCTTCAGTGTCGAATTCCAGAGAGACAATCCAGCCCACACCACCCTGTGGTAGCTGCGCTTGGGCGTCAGTGACGTTGGTGCCCTTGATGAACGCTGGTTGTAGG
>JBDQMZ010000130.1:0-3170 GCA_040261955.1 Candidatus Nanopelagicales bacterium | reverse complement strand
TCCCAAGCCTTGGATCACCGCCTTCGCGGCGACAGTGTCTTTAGCGACCTAGAAATGCTGCTTCCTTTTGTGGGAAAACCCATCCAATACGTTGGCGGCGAACTTAATGCTGTGACCAAAGAGTGGAATGACGCCGATGTCCACTGGGCTCTCATGTACCCGGACGCCTATGAAGTTGGTGCACCCAATCAAGGTGTTCAAATCCTCTATGAAGTACTCAACGAACAGAATCGCGTTCTGGCCGAACGCACATATGCCGTCTGGCCTGACCTAGAAACACTGATGCGAGAGAACGGTGTGCCGCAATTCACCGTCGATGCCCACCGAAGTGTTGGCGACTTTGATCTCTTGGGGTTGTCATTCAGCACGGAACTTGGTTACACCAACATGTTGACCGCTCTCGACCTTGCAGGTATCCCACTACACGCTGATCAGCGCGATGAGCATCCGATCGTGATCGCTGGTGGCCATGCTGCATTTAATCCCGAGCCCATTTCACAATTCATTGACGCGGCTGTACTGGGCGACGGTGAAGAAGCAGTTCTCTTGATCACTGAAATCGTGCGCACCTGGATTCTTGCCGGTCGTCCCGGAGGCCGTGAAGGTGTTCTCCTGGAACTGGCCAAAACGGGGTGCATTTATGTGCCACGTTTTTATGACGTCGAATACCTCCCAGACGGCCGCATTCAACGAGTAGTTCCCAATCGTCCTGACGTTCCATGGCGGATTACCAAGTTCACATTGATGGACCTCGATGCTTGGCCCTACCCCAAAGCACCACTGGTGCCACTCGCTGAAACAGTTCACGAACGCATGAGCGTTGAAATTTTCCGAGGGTGTACTCGCGGGTGCAGGTTCTGTCAGGCAGGCATGATCACCAGGCCAGTGCGTGAGCGCAGCATCACCGGCATCGCGGACATGGTGGAAAATGGTTTGTGCAAGACGGGCTTTGAAGAAGTTGGGCTGTTGTCCCTATCTAGCGCCGACCACTCAGAAATCGCCGATGTCGCCCGCAACCTGGCAGATCGGTATGAGAAGACCCAAACGTCATTGTCGCTACCCAGTACCAGGGTCGATGCATTCAATGTTGACCTTGCAAATGAACTTTCTCGCAATGGCCGCCGCAGCGGTCTGACATTTGCGCCTGAAGGTGGAAGTGAGCGCATTCGTCGAGTCATTAACAAACTCGTGAGCGAGGAAGACCTGATTCGCACGGTGACAACTGCCTACTCGGCTGGCTGGCGAAATGTGAAACTGTATTTCATGTGCGGGCTCCCTACTGAGACCGATGAAGATGTACTCCAAATTGCCACCATGGCTCGTGAAGTCATCAGAGCTGGGCGCATTGCAAGTGGTCGCAGGGACATCAAGTGCACGGTGTCCATTGGTGGCTTCGTGCCCAAGCCGCACACGCCATTCCAGTGGGCTGCTCAACTCGACCACGAATCAACTGATTCGCGGTTGCGCAAACTCAAAGAAGCAATCCGCGATGACCGCGAATTTGGCAAGGCCATCGGTATCCGTTACCACGATGGCAAGCCGGGAATCGTTGAAGGTTTACTCTCGCGCGGTGATCGTCGGGTGGGCAATGTTATTGAGTCCGCGTGGCGCAACGGTGCCCGATTCGATGGGTGGAGTGAGCATTTCTCCTATGACCGCTGGATGGAATCGGCAGAGCACGGCCTCGATGGCACGGGAGTCGATGTTGACTGGTTCACCATTCGCGAGCGCGAATACACCGAAGTCTTGCCATGGAACCATCTTGACTCAGGGCTCGATGCCGAATGGCTGTGGGAGGACTGGCAGGACGCACTGAGCGAAGTTGCCGTTGATGACTGTCGCTGGACCCCATGTTTTGACTGCGGTGTCTGCGATCAACTCGATACGGAGATTCAAGTAGGTCCAACGGGTGTTGTCGATCTACCCATGCCCATGCCTCGACAGTCACAGGTTTTGATCAGCGAGGTAAGCCAGGTCGGCGAGATAATTGAGACTGCGAGTCAATGAGCAAGCAGACAAAAAACCGACCACCAGATCGTGATTTAGCTCCAACGATTCAGAAATTGCGCCTGCGTTATGCCAAGCGCGGACGTTTGAGATTTTCAAGTCATCGCGATTTTCAACGGGCACTGGAACGTGCACTCCGCCGGGCAGATATTCCGATGGCCTACAGCGCCGGATTCAACCCGCACCCCAAAATTTCATATTCAAATTCTGCCCCGACGGGCGTTGCCAGTGAGGCTGAGTATGTCGAAATTGGGGTGACCGCAATGTGCGATCCCGACAAAGTGCGTCTCGAACTCGATGAAGCACTCCCACCGGGGCTGGACATCGTTGAGGTTGTGGTCGCCCACGGTTCTGACTTCGCCCACAGGCTAGAGGCCAGCCTCTGGAAAGCCGAGATAGTCGCCCCACGAGCTGAGGTGGAATCGGCGGTTGCAGCAGTCTTGGCCAGCCCGGAAATCACGGTGGAGCGCCTCACAAAGGCGGGCAAGCGCTCATTTGACGCTAGGGCAGGAATCGTTCAATTCACGCTGATCGACGGCGAAATGGGTGCCCAAACGGACCAAAACGCGGACGGGTGTGTCATACTCCACATGGTTGTACGGCACATAACACCGTCCGTTCGACCCGATGATGTACTCGCCGCACTGAAGCAAGTGGGGGGACTAGTGCCGCAGAAACCCGTGAGGGTCACTCGCCTGGCACAAGGACCATTAGCCCTGCTGGACGAAGTGAATTACACGGTAGGAGATCCATTCGATCTCGACCGAGTGAGCGCATAGGTCGACCACAAAGTCGACTCAGCGGCGTTGGGCATCATGTGGCTCAACCAGGAAGTCGCAGCTCAAGAAAATTGACGCGCGAACCTGATGGGCAGACCGAGAAGCTTGAAGTAACCGATAGTCACAGACCATCGGATTACTCCACTGACATGTATTTGGGTGTGCCCAAGTACGCAAAGGAGCGACCATCATGGTCGATGAAACGGAAAAAAAACCACGTCGTCGGGCCGCATCGCGCCCAGCAGGCCCAGCCACCGAAGAGTTGCCAATTACCGCGCCGGTGAAGAAGCCCGCAAAAAAGGCCGCAAAGAAGGCAACAAAAAAGACTGAGGCTGCCCCGGTCGAATCACAATCGAATGACTCGGCGCCGCAGGAGACTGCGAG
>JBDQMZ010000129.1:0-2738 GCA_040261955.1 Candidatus Nanopelagicales bacterium | reverse complement strand
GCGAGTTTCCTTGGGATGCGGCTAGCGCCAGGAGAGCCAGCCCGCCTGAGGACAGAGTGAGGCCCGAGATAACCGACCAACGCACGCCGAAGCGGGCGGCCATTGTGCCGGCGGCAACCGAGGCGAGCACCCAGCCTGCCAGTGCAGGAGTGAGCATGAAGCCTGCTTCGAGGGGTGAATACCCAAGGACTAGTTGGAGGTACTGAGTCAGGAGGAACAGGAATCCTCCCAAGACCACTTGGGATCCGAACACGACCAGCGTCGCCACTCGGAAGCGCTTTTGGTGCATGACCGCGGCATCGAAGAATGGATGGCGTGCGCGGCGCTCCCAACGAATGAGGGTGATGATGGCGATTACCGCGACGAGAATCGCCACTAGACCTGTCAGGGGTGCGCGTGAAGAGATAGATGTTGCAGCGAAGACCGCAGCCACACTGGCAATCGAAGTGAGGGTCACGCCACGGGAGTCCATCGGGGTCACCGACACCCCGGCCGATCCTTTTGGCAACCGACTTGCACCGATCAAAGCGATGACAATGAATGGAACTACCGTGAGGAAAGCGGCAGGCCACGCCCATAGAGTCATCGCGCTGCCGGCCAACACTGGTCCGATCAGCGAGCCTCCAGCCTGCGTCGCGCCTATTAGGCCAACTGCTGTGCGACGGCTCAACTCGGGCACCACGTCAAAGGTCAGGGCAAGCGCGGCAGGCAAGGCAAGGGAGGATCCAATTCCGGTGACAGCGCGCAGGGCGATCAGGGCTGTAACGTCACGAGCCAGAGCCGAGAGAATCGCACTTGCTAGGAAGATAGAGAGTCCGATGACCAGTATCCGGCGGCGGCCGAAGCGGTCACCCCAAGCCCCGGCGAACAGCATCACACTGATACTTACCAAGGGTGTAATGGCGAAGATCCACGACAATTGATCGGTGGAGGCGCCGAGATCCTCACCGATAGAGGGAAGTGCGATGCTGGTGATGCTCAGATTCACCGAAACGGCTAAGTAGGCGAGACACAGGCCGAGGAAGGTGAAGGGCAATCGCCCTGCTCGCGTCATGTCGTGCCTGAAGGGAGGAATTGAGCAAGGGGATCCAAGAGTGAACGTGCTCGAGCTGCTCGAGGTTCGATGTCACCGCTACCGGCATCAAACAACAAAGCTCGCATCGACATGTAGTTCTTATCTAGACCATTGCCAATCAACGCATCCGCATCAAGGCCGGTGAACTCAGCTATCGTTCCGAGCGTTTCGGTAGGCGCGGCGACAATACGCTCATAGGTTGTAATGATTGCCCGGCCCTCTTGGATGAGTGGGATGCCGTGGTCGATGACGGGATTGACGGCGGACTCCCACTGCTGGGCGGCCACCTCGGCAAGCGAAGCGTTAACCAGCTTTTCCCAGCCTGGAAACAAGTTGAAGTTCCACCAGCGCCTTGCCCACGGCGCCAAAGTGCTGTACTCGGATATGTTCAGTTCAACCTCCATGCGGTAGGTGAAGAACCAAGTCGGATGCCGCCAACCGGCCATGAGGCTGCGGATGGCTTCCTCCGGCTCGCGCACCACGAAGACGAACTGCGCGTCGGGGAACGTGTCTGCCAATTCAGGTAGCCGCCAGCAGTGGCCTGTGTCTTTGTCCACGATGCGCACTGGGCCGTCTGTGTCTGTGGCCCACACGGCACCGAGAGGTGGCAGAGTGAAGGGCGCGGTCTCAGTCTGGACGGAATCGGCGAAGGGGCCAATTTCTTGGGTTGACAGTTCCTGGGCGAGTTCGTGTGGAAGGTCAAGGTACTGCGCGGGTGTGCCTTGGCTTGCGCAGCGTTGGGCCCAGCGAAACTGTTCTTGCATGGTCCAAGCGCGCTCTCCACGATAGACCTGAGAGAGAAAGGTCGATGCGATCCGATCGCGATCAGGGAATATGCCCGTTACCTCTTGCCCGCCAAGTTGGTGCCACAGGAAACGGCTCTCTCGACCGAGTTTGTAAACGGAAGGGTCTCGGCACAGCAAGTTCTGCAGCAGGGTTGTCCCCGATCGAGGTGAACCCACGACAAAAACTGGTCGCTCGACTCGAGCGGAATCAAATGGACCAGTGGCCACGGCAGGCAAACTCAACACAAAACTTTCACGTCGCCCATGTTACTCATAGCCGGCATGTAAATCTTCAATTACTGCGCATTATTTGACCAAATTCCGCTCGTTGTCGATTCCATGTCGAAAGCACCTAATTTGGATATGTGCGAGATGCATACAGACATCATTCGCAAATTGAATCCTTGTAAATAGGTGAAGCGCAGACAAGCGCTCAGGAGCCGTCTCGGCCGATGAAGTAGTTTGGTCGATGCAAAAGATGATTGTGAAACCTCAATCGCTGCCGGAGTCTGATGAGTTCGAAATAGTAAAACGTGGCTCTTTGATAATCCCGCAGGACTGTTAGCAAACGAAATTGCCATTGAGCACTAAAAGCCCTAGCCCAATGGTCGTGTCCAAGATGAGAATCATGAAGATCACACCGAAAACAAAGAACCCTTTGAATGCCTTTGCAAAGTCCGAAGAAGCAGTTGACACCCGGCTTCGCACGTCCCAAGCGTCGAAGGCATAACTCGGAATTATTTCTTTGGCACCTGGAGACCGACTCTTACCTGCCAAGTCAGTTTCGACGATTATTCGGTTCATCTTCATGGCTCAAGCCAAGGCCAAACACCCCGAATAGACCTATATATAAGTATGTCTCGAGACAACCTATAAAT
>JBDQMZ010000128.1:0-4859 GCA_040261955.1 Candidatus Nanopelagicales bacterium | reverse complement strand
GGGTGTGAACGTCATGGTCAACGTTCCTGCGCTGGGGACTTTGAAGTCAGTGGCCTTGTACTGGTCACCGAAAGCATGGCGACCAACAATGACCGGCTTGGTCCAACCAGGCACCAAACGAGGGATGTTCGAGATGATGATCGGCTCACGGAAAATCACGCCACCAAGAATGTTACGGATTGTCCCGTTCGGGGACTTCCACATTTTCTTTAGACCAAATTCCTCAACCCGAGCTTCATCAGGAGTAATGGTCGCGCACTTAACGCCAACACCATATTTCTGAATCGCATGGGCTGAATCAATTGTCACCTGATCGTCGGTTGCATCACGGTGCTCAATGCTGAGGTCGTAGTAGTGCAAATCCACATCGAGGTATTTCAAAATCAGTTCATCCTTGATGAACTGCCAAATGATTCGTGTCATTTCATCGCCATCAAGTTCTACGACTGGATTGACAACCTTGATTTTGTTTGACATTTGAATAGCTCCTGTGGTTTCAGAATAAGTTGGGTTGCAAATTAGAGTGATTTGACGTCAGCTTGCTTCGCCTTGACGGCTTCATACGCTTCACCGAGTAGGCCACGCTCAGCATCGGTCAACGGAGTTTCAATGACACGCTTGATGCCGCCCTTGCCAATTTCGGCTTCAACTCCGAGATAGGCACCTGACAGGCCATACTCACCATCAACCCATGCGCACACGGGCATAACCCTGCCTGAATCCTCATGGATAGCCCGCGCCATTCGAGCTGCAGCCGCCGATGGTGCGTAGTAGGCAGAACCTGTCTTCAGGAAAGCAACAATTTCGGCGCCGCCATTGCGTGTGCGTTCAACGAGCTCATCAACTTTCTCTTGTGAGAGAAGGTCAGTGAGTGGCTTGCCATCAACACTGCAGGCTGAAGCTACGGGAACCATGGTGTCGCCATGGGATCCAAGAGTCAGCGTGGTGACACTGCTGACCGGTACGGAGAGTTCCTCAGCAACAAAGTGTGAGAAGCGCGCGGTGTCGAGCATTCCGGCTTGGCCAATCACTCGGTTGTACGGGAACTGAGAAACGATTTGGGCTAACGCTGTCATTTCATCGAGGGGGTTTGCCACGTTCACGATCACGCAATCGGGTGCGTGCTTGGCAATATTTTCGGCGACGCCACGCATAATTTTCGCGTTCGTTTCAATTAGGTCCATGCGGCTCATTCCTGGCTTGCGTGGAAGGCCTGCAGTGATGATCACAATTTCAGAGCCAGCAATTGCTTCGTAGCCACTGCCGTCCATGCCGGTCGTTTGACCAACAAGTTTGGTTTCGAATCCTTCAATCCAACGGGATTGATTCATGTCTAGTGCCAAGCCCTCGGCTTTTCCGTCAACAACTTCGGTCAGCACGACCGTTTCAAAGATGTCATATTCAGCGAGTCTGAGTGCCGTGGTTGAGCCATAGAAACCTGCGCCAATAACGGCGACCTTGCCGGAGCGTGACATGCGTTTTCCCTTCGAGAGGAGATCCCTGATGATGAGCGATTATCTTGACGTCAAGATACCGCGTTCTGTTCCTAATTATTAGTTCGGGGCAGGAACCCATAGGGCAAATATGGTCAATGTCACTCCCAGAGTTGCCAAAACTGCAACGTCAACCCGCTTTGACCGCACCACCAACATTCCTGCCTGCGAATCTGGCAGGAATAAACGCAGGAATGCGGCCAAGACAACACTCACTGCCAGGCCAACCGATCCACGGCGAAAGTGATCCGTTGCGATCATGATCAGGGAAAACCCGATACCGATAAAAACTAAGGTCAGTGGCCATTGACTCAGGCGGGCCTTGCGCCGTCGAGGCAGCGGATGAACGCTGGCGCCGCTGGTGTCCATGTCGGTCAGACTATCTGAATTTTGGTTTCAGGGTTTTGGGTTCAAGGAACGTGTTCTCTAGCGAAGTCCCGCGGCGCGTTCCGCCGATTCCACAACGTTGGTGATCAACATTGCTCGCGTCATGGGACCGACACCACCAGGCATGGGTGCGATGAAGGCTGCAACGTCAGCAACATTCGGGGCAACGTCCCCGACAAGTCCTGTATCTGTTCTGGTGATGCCAACGTCCAGCACTGCTGCCCCAGGCTTCACGTTCTCCGCTGAGACAATCCCCGGGACTCCGGCGGCTGCCACGATGATGTCTGCTCGTTTCAATTCAGAAGCTAGGTCTTTGGTTCCCGTGTGACACAGAGTCACCGTTGAGTTCTCGCTGCGCCGGGTGAGAAGGAGCCCCAATGGACGACCCACGGTTACTCCCCTGCCCACTACGCACACCTGAGCACCGTCAATGGTGACGTTGTAGCGGCGCAGTAGTTCAACAATTCCTCGCGGCGTGCAGGGCAGCGGCGCGTCAACCCCAAGCACCAATCGACCTAGGTTCATTGGGTGTAGTCCATCGGCGTCCTTGTTCGGATCCATCAGTTCCAACACCCTGTTTGAGTCGAGGTGTTTGGGCAGGGGAAGTTGGACGATGTAACCCGTGACCGACGGATCAACATTGAGACGCGCTATTTGCGCGTCCACTTCCCCCTGTGTTGAATTTTCCGGCATGTCGACCCTGATCGAGTTGATGCCAACTTCCGCGCAATCCTTGTGTTTTCCACCAACGTAGGCATGGGATCCGGGATCATCTCCCACCAAAACCGTTCCCAAACCCGGGGTAATACCCAGTGCCTTGAGTGCATCGACGCGAACCCGAAGATCTGCTTTAACGGCAGTTGCTGTGGCTTTTCCATCAAGGATCATGCGGCAATCCTTGCACATGCCAGATCAGGACATGGTTGAAAACGCTTGGGCTATGAGCGAGCCCAGTACTCCTCTGAGCCTGTCTTTGCTTCATAGGCATCGGGGGTCTCGTATCCCGGTGCCATAGAGGCGGCACTGCCTGCCATGTATTGGTGGTGACCAATACCCAGAAGTCGGATCCAACTCTGCTGACCGAAAGTCAGTGCAATCGCACAACCCAACTCAACAAGTTCGGGCTCAGTGAAATGCTTATGAAGTTCGGCCCAAAAGGCATCGGGGTCAGAAATTGTCGATGGACCCCACGCGATCGCCTGTGCATAGCGCAATGCCGCCCGCTGTCTGTCGTCGTATTTGTCTGAAGCCTCAAAGTTCAAGAGCTCGTCATATTGAGCTTCCTGCAACCCAGCGGTGGTCGCCTGCTCGGAGCGCTGGTTTCCGCAAAATTCGCATACGACTGTTCGGGAGATGTAAACCCTGCACAACTCCTTGATGGTGTGATCGCACACGCCACTGTGAAAAATGGCTTTCCAGGAGTCAGCAAATCCCCAGAAAGCACCCGGGACATGTGCCCTGACTGCTGAGGATTCTGGCCGCGGAGTTCCGTGGGCCGCGCACCGATGCATTTCCTCCTGCATGCGGGGGTCCATGTCTTCGAGTGGCACAAAACTAATTCGTTGGGTCACTGTGTACCTTTCTGGTGAGGAGTCCCCGTTTTCAAGGACTGTAAGCCATTACGGGGGTTGTCGGTGTACATTTACCAAAAATATGCAATCGATTGTTAGAAAGGTCAAGGGCAGCCTGACATGGAGCAGTCATTCACCGTCCACGTGAACGGCGAAAGCCATCAGGTGACTTGCATGCCGGACACCCCGCTCCTGTGGGTTCTCCGCGGCACATTGGGTCTGACCGGCACGAAATTTGGCTGTGGGAGCGGGCTGTGCGGAGCCTGCACCGTGCATATTGACGGGGTCGCCCGACATGCCTGCGATACGCCAATCTGGTCCGTTGGCGACAGCCAGGTCACAACCATTGAAGGCCTAGCCCGCGGCGGTGACGAGCACCCGCTGCAACGGGAGATTGTCACCTCCCAGGCAATGCAATGTGGGTATTGCATTTCAGGAATCATCATGCGCGGAGCCGCCTGCCTGGACAACGCAGCACATCAGTCCATGGTTCTTGATCGGGAAACTATCTGCCAGGAACTTGACGGTCACCTGTGTCGCTGCGGGGCGCACAATCGAATGATTGATGCAGTGACGCGCGCTAACGTCATCATGGTTCACGGTGAGGCGGGCGACAAGTGACAACACCCGGCATGACCCAATCAATTTCCCTTGCAGCAAGCCCAAAAATCGCTCACTGGTTGGCTTTCCCTGACCGCCACAATGTCATTGCTCAAACTGGAAAAGTTGAATTGGGGCAAGGAATTCGATTAGCACTGCGTCAGATCGTGGCCGATGAACTGGGATTTGATCTATCACACGTTCAATTAGCGCCCACGACAATCGTTGCCAGTCCTAATGAGAGTTTCACCGCCGGATCCATGTCCATTGAGCACTCGGGTAATGCCTTGCGAGCAGCATGTGTTGCCGTGCGTGAGTTAGGTGTGCGGGGCAACACCGACGACTACTCTCAACTTGACCTCGATGTTGACATCGCTGAGATTACTGCCAATGTTTCAGTGTCACCATCCCCCGTAACGTATGTGGGCGAATCAATCCCGCGCGATGACTTCGCGGGAAAGGCGATTGGGGCGGCAAGTTTTCTCCAGGATCTGCGTTTCGATGGGCAGCTTTTTGCCCGCGTGGTGAGACCACCGCAACGCGGTTGTGATCTCACCTCTGTTGACATCGATTCGGTTGAAAGCTTGCCCGGAGTTGTCTCGGTGCACCGGGACCGGTCATTCCTGGCGGTTATTGCATCGAGCGAGTGGGTGGCAATCAATGCACGTGAGCAGCTAACCAAGTCCGCACACTGGAGCGCTGGAAGTTTTGCAACCAACTCCAGCGATATGGAGAAACTGCTCAGAGCGAGCGAGTGCATCCCTGATGTTCTGGCGTCCAGCGAGCTCGCAGTTGATGAATCAGCCTC
>JBDQMZ010000127.1:0-3949 GCA_040261955.1 Candidatus Nanopelagicales bacterium | reverse complement strand
GGCTTGATGTGGTCACGGGGACGGAGCACGCCGCTCGGGTCCTTGAAATGAACGATGTCGGCCGAGTTGAGATTGCAACGGATAGGCCAATCCCGATGGATGCCTACAACGATTGCCGCGACACCGGTGGTTTTCTGCTAGTAGATCGAGTCAATGCGGACACCGTGGCCGCAGGACTGTCCCGCCACGCGATGCGTCGCGCATTCAATGTTGTTCCTCATGTGTACGACGTTGACCATGCCGCTCGAGCGGCACTCATGGGTCATCCCGCCAAAGTCATTTGGTTGACGGGTCTGCCTGGTTCAGGTAAATCAACAATTGCTGACTCAGCCGTTCGCAAACTCCACGCTCTTGGAGTTCACACATATGTTCTCGATGGAGACAATGTGCGCACCGGGTTGAACAAGGATCTCGGGTTCACTCCTGAGGACCGTGCTGAGAATGTGCGTCGAGTTGCTGAGGTCAGCAAGTTGATGCGCGACAGCGGCGTGGTGGTTTTCGTCGCCCTTGTGTCTCCATACCGAACTGATCGTGAGACCGCAGCTGCACTCTTTGGCGAGAACGAGTTTCTTGAGGTGTATGTCAACACACCTGTTGAGGTATGCGCAGAACGTGATCCCAAGGGCCTGTATGCGAAGGCTGCCGCGGGGAATCTGCCCAACATGACAGGAGTGGGTCAGGGTTACGAGGCCCCGAGTAATCCCGACTTGATTCTCGCGGGCACCGGTGACCTCGATCAAAGTGTCGATACTTTGGTCGCAGCTATCTTGGAGAATTAAATGTCTGCACCTAATAAGCAATACGACCCCAAGCAAGTCTCTGACTTAAGTGCAGAGGCCATCGATGCAATGGTCTCAGCTGCCTTAGCAGCGATTGAATCGGCTGACACTCTTGATCAATGGAAAGAAGTTCGTTTAGAACATTCTGGGGATCGCTCACCAATAGCCCTCGCAAACAGGGAAATCGGCGCATTGCCGCCTGCTGCCAAAGTGGAAGTGGGAAAGCGCGTTGGGCAAGCTCGCGGCGCCATTAAGGCTGCCCTCGATCAACGTGAACTTATACTTATCGAGCGCCGAGACAATGAAGTCCTTCTCGCTGAAAAAGTAGATGTGACGGTGCCTGTTGACCGCAGCCTTAAGGGCGCTCGGCATCCATTGACAACTCTCATGGAGCGTCTGAGTGATGTTTTTGTAGCAATGGGCTATGAAATCGCCGAGGGCCCAGAGCTTGAGTTGGAATGGGCTAACTTTGATGCTTTGAATTTCCCCAAAGATCATCCAGCGCGGATGATGCAGGACACATTTTTTGTTGAGTCTCCCGATTCCGGCGCCCTCCTGCGAACCCACACATCGCCCATCCAGGTGCGAGCCATGCTGGAGCGGGAGTTGCCCATTTATGTTGTTGCCCCGGGGCGCGTGTACCGAACCGATGAACTTGACGCTACGCACACCCCTGTCTTCCACCAAATTGAAGGTCTCGCCGTTGACAAAGGCTTGACCATGGCTGATCTTCGCGGAACCCTCAACCACTTGGCTCAAGTCATGTTTGGTCAAGAGATCGACATTCGCTGGCGCCCGTCCTACTTCCCGTTCACAGAACCAAGTGCTGAAGTTGATTTGAGGTGCTTTGTTTGTCTGGGTGACGCCGAATCGGACTTGCTTGATCAATGTCGAGCATGTGGTGGTGAAGGCTGGATTGAATGGGGTGGCTGTGGCATGGTCAATCCTCGAGTACTGGTAGCAGTGGGCATCGATCCAGAGGTTTATTCAGGGTTTGCATTTGGCATGGGGATCGAGCGAACTCTTATGTTCCGCAGCGGCGTGAAGGACATGCGTGACATGGTTGAAGGCGATGTCCGCTTCACTCGAGCATTTGGATTGGACTCCTAATGAAACTCCCAGTCTCATGGATCAAAGAATTTGCTCCTGTCTCTGCTTCTGCTCGCGACATCGCCGACGCTTTGATTAATGCTGGCCTTGAGGTCGAAGGCATTGAGACCGTTGGTCATGGCGTTATAGGTCAACTTGTGGTCGGCAAAGTTCTCGACATTGAAGTTCTTACTGAGTTCAAAAAACCAATTCGTTGGTGTCAGGTTGATGTTGGAACCCAAGTTCGCGGGATCATCTGTGGGGCAAGCAACTTCGCAATCGGCGACTTTGTGGTTGTGGCACAGCCTGGGGTGGTGCTTCCAGGTGATTTCACAATAACCTCGCGGGAAACCTATGGTCACGTCTCCGACGGAATGATCTGTTCCGAACGCGAGATGGGTCTCGGCGATGACCATGCAGGAATCATGGTCCTTGACCATGTCAGCATCGGCGATAACGCCAATGAGTTGCTGGGTATCGGTGAGCAAGTCCTCGATATCGCTGTCACGCCAGACCGTGGCTATGCATTATCGGTACGCGGTGTTGCACGTGAAGTTGCAACAGCTTTTGGGGTCGATTTCATTGATCCTGCTGAGGCGCTAGACCCAGCATTGGGAGCACCATCGGAAATCGCCCTGCCCCGTGAGTGTGCAATAGATGATTTCGATGGGGCAAAACTCTTAACCCTTCGGACAATCGTCGGCTTTGACCCCACAGCCCCCACTCCACGCTTTATGTCGAGCAGGCTCCAAGCCTGTGGCATGCGCAGCATTTCTTTGGCCGTCGATGTCACCAACTACGTCATGTTGGAAACTGGTCAACCGACACACGCATTTGACCTCAAGAAAGTGCGGGGTCCAATACGTGTCGCGCGGGCTCGTGATGGGGACACCCTAGAAACCCTTGATCACGTGATTCGAGAACTCAGTGAAAGCGACGTTGTTATCGCAGATGACAGCGGTCCCATCGGCCTGGCTGGCACCATGGGTGGTTTTTCCACTGAGATCGATGACTCCACGGTTGACATTGCGCTGGAAGCGGCCTTTTTCCCTGCGGACGTTATTGCGCGAAACTCCCGACGCCACAAGCTTTCGAGTGAGGCATCCCGGCGATTCGAGCGGGGAGTGGATCGCGTACTTGCACCCACTGCTTCTGCACGCGCCTGTGCCCTGTTGACCCAGCACGGTGGCGGCACGTACCTCGGCATGACAGCTGTTGAAGCACCCATGTCTGAAACTCTTATTGATTTCCCACTCGACCTTTCTGAACGAACCGCTGGCATGCCCATTGACGGAGAAACTGTTCGTCAGAAGTTGACTGATATTGGCGCGGTTCACGAGGAAGTATCTCCGAACCTTCTCAGAGTCACAGTGCCCTCATGGCGCCCAGACATCACCCAGTCTGCTGATTTAGTCGAGGAAGTTGTCCGACTCGTCGGATACGAAAAATTACCCAGCACATTGCCTGGTGGATTGAAAAGTAGTGGCTTGACACATAGCCAGCGCTTGCGGCGAAGGGTTGGATCATTCCTCGCTGCTCGGGGACTCACTGAGACACTCTGCTACCCGTTTATTGGTGAAAGTGATTACTCGGCGTTACGCCTGCCTGAATCGGACCCTCGCAGGGTTTCACCACGGTTGGCCAATCCACTCTCCGATGAAGCCGCGAATATGCGCACCACTCTCCTTCCGGGCCTCCTTCTCGCTGCCTCCAGAAATGTGGGTCGAGGGGAAACCGATCTTGCTCTTTTTGAGGTGGGTTCGGTGTTTCTTGGAAACGTCCAAGCGATTGGCGTGGATCCAGGTGTACAAGGCAGACCACCCAGAGATGTCTGGGAAGCCATGGAAAGTGCGCTACCGCGCCAACCTCACTACCTCGCTGCCGTTCTCTGTGGAGCTTCAGAAAACATGGGATTGTGGGGCAAGCCACGCCCATTTGACTGGACCGATGCCCTCGGGCTCGTTGACGCCATCGCTACGGAACTTGGAGTGCGCCTAAGGGTTACCGCCGGGCACGATCCAGTGTTCCAGCCCGGGCGGTGCGCCGAGTTTTTCCTGGAAGACTCCGATCAGCCTCTAGGG
>JBDQMZ010000126.1:0-2900 GCA_040261955.1 Candidatus Nanopelagicales bacterium | reverse complement strand
GTTTTCTCCACTCACTTGCCGCCCAAAGTATTCCGGCCGAGCCCGTCGCAGCACGCGGTTTAAGGGCCGATGCCGTTCAAGTCATGACCGTTCATCAGAGTAAAGGGCAGCAATGGGAACGGGTGTGGATCACAGGCCTGGAAGAAGGCATCTGGCCCAACCTGGTTGCACGTGGCAGTGTTCTGCATCCTGATGAAATCACCCCTGAAGGTGTCGGTACCGGGGCCAATGCCGTTGCCCTCATGCGTGAAGAACGCAATCTTTTCTATGTCGCAGCAAGCAGGGCCATTCATCAGGTTGTATTCACCTGTATTGATCAAGGCGCCGAAGGCGGCGATCAACCCAGTCGATTCATTCATGACCTTGCGCGTGCAAATATCCCCGAAGTCACATTTACGGGCTTCCCGCGTAGCCGTGCCACCTGGTCGGGTTTGGCCGCTGAGCTTCGCACGACACTGGCGGATCCACATAGTTCCCAAGGCTTGCGCGTCAGTGCTGGTTCGGTGCTCGCCTCGATGGGCTCTCATGTTGGGCCCAAAAATTGGTGGGGGCTCGCACCCGTCACGGAGTCTGCGACACCGATTCGTCCGGTTGATCAACCGCTGCACATGTCCGGCAGTTCCCTTGACTCGCTGATTGCATGTCCGTTGAAATGGTTCTTGGACAAAGAAGTCAAGGCGCAGTCTTCACGTTCTGCCAGCGCTGCATTTGGCAGCATTGTTCATGCCGTCGCCGAGTATGTTGCCAAAGGGCAGGTCCCTGCCGATTCCGTGGCCATGAATGAATTAATCAACTCGGCCTGGCATAGCGTTGAGTACGAATCCCCATGGCAATCGGCCAGTGAGTTGATTCAGGCGCGGGCGGCAGCAGCGCGGTTCTTGAAGTACCACAATGAAAACGAGAGAACTTTCATTCAAGCAGAGG
Organism: Candidatus Nanopelagicales bacterium; assembly: GCA_040261955.1. GTDB lineage: Bacteria > Actinomycetota > Actinomycetes > S36-B12 > S36-B12 > UBA4592. Next base: position 1,976 of record JBDQMZ010000126.1, on the reverse strand, counting down.
GTGCTCTCAACTCACTTGTTTCGGTCAACACGCCATCAGGATCAATAGAGCAGATCGCGATGACAGGTTACGTGGACCGCATTGAGCGCGATGGTGATGGTGGCTTGTGGGCCATTGACCTCAAAAACGTTAAGAGTCCCACAGCAAATTCTGAGATCCCGGAGTTTGGCCAATTGGGTGTTTATCAAGTGCTCTTGCAGGACCAGCAACCTGAGTTGCCGGCCGGTGGGGCCGCACTTGTGCAACTGCGCGTGGACACCGCTACAGGTGATCCCAAGGTTCAATTGCAGGAGGCTATTAATTTCGGTGAATTTGATGCCGCAGAGGCGCCTTTAGAAGAAAGCGCAGACGTCGCAACTTCTAGTCTCGAGGGAACGTGGATCGGTGAACGTTTGGGCCAGGCCGCGGAAATAATTCGCACCGAGAACTTTATTCCCATCGTGGGCAAGCAATGTGACTTCTGTTCATTCCATGATGTGTGCCCCACCAAAACCCAGTCTATTTTCAACCGCAGACAGGTCGGTGATGATGATGACTGACCTGACCGGCCGAGACCTTGAAACCATTTTTGGCTTTGGCTTATCCGAACAGCAATTGGCCGCGGTAACGGCGGGCATGAATCCAGCGGTCATGATTGCCGGGGCTGGTTCAGGGAAAACAACGTCAATGTCGGCCCGCATTGCCTGGTTGGTTGGCAGCGGCTATGCGCGCCCCGAGCAAATCCTTGGATTGACTTTCACCACTAAAGCAACTTCTCAATTGTTGGATTCAGCACGTAGGGCAATCAATAGTTTGGCGCAGACCATGCCGGACCGAATGCCGGCTGAAAGTTCTGATCCGGTTATTTCCACCTACAACTCATTTGCTGCAGGCATTGTCCGGGAGTTTGGTGCCTTACTGGGTCGAGATTTTGATGGGGGAGTCCTCTCTGAGGGCGCCAGGCATCAGTGGGCTTACCGCTTGGTGTGCAGCACAGACATAGACATGAGTTCAGTGAGTAATGCACCATCGACCATCACCAAAAGTCTGCTATCCCTTGATGGTGAGCTCAGTGAACTCGCCATTGAGCCCGAGACCGTGATCACCCATGACCGAGGGTTGCTGGACTACTTCTCGTCATTTTCCAAACATAACGACTCCACCCGAAAAATGATTGCGGCGGCACATACCCGCATCGCGTTGGCGCAGTTGGTTCAGCAGTGGCGCGAACTCAAGGCCGAGCGCGAACTCATTGAGTTCTCCGATCAAGTTCGGTTAGCGCGAGAGATTGTTACAAAGTTCCCACGGGTTGCTGTTGATATTCGAGGGCGGTTTGCCGCGGCCCTGCTCGATGAATACCAGGACACTTCAATTAGTCAGCGACTGCTGTTACAAGAAATTTTCGGTGACGCATTCCCTTTGACCGCAGTGGGTGATCCATGTCAGGCCATTTATGGGTGGCGTGGCGCAAGCGTGGAGAACATCAATGATTTTGATGGTCACTTCCCACTCGCGGATCTCACCCGGTCACCCACCTTCCCACTCACTGACAATCGCCGTTCTGGCGTGCGAATCCTTGAGGCGGCAAATGTGATCTCCGAGCGCCTGCGCACTGAACATCCATCGGTGGAAAAACTTGTTCCCACCAAACGTGAGCGCGGTGAAGTAGTACTTGGCATGTTCCTGACGGTGGAAGAGGAACTGGAGTGGTTAACCGAGCGCATCGCCGCCCAACATGTCGCTATCAACGGGCTGAGCAACCCGGAAAACATCGCGGTTCTTTCACCCACCACCAAAGTTCTCGTGCAGTTGCGCGATTCCTTGTCTGCGCGCGGTGTACCGGTGCAACTCCATAGCGCGGCGGGCCTACTCTCTGAGCCACTTGTCGTCGATCTGCACGCATTACTCACGGTCGTCCACGAACCAACGGCCAATCCTGAGTTTGTTCGCTGGGCAAGTGGCGTTCGTTGGCGCATTGGTGCGCGCGATCTTGCGGC
>JBDQMZ010000125.1:0-13831 GCA_040261955.1 Candidatus Nanopelagicales bacterium | reverse complement strand
GAGGAACAGATTCCACAAACCTTGTGCTCGTGCCTTGACTTTGAGCTCTTCAATAACAGGTGGAACTGTGTTCAGCTCACCTGCTGCAATGAGTTCCGCACGCTGGGCCGCGTAAATGGCCTCTGCAGGAAAAACTTCATTCCCCATGAATTCATTGAGGTCCGCCATCAACTTTTCGCCACGAGGGCTCAATCCCAGTTCCATGTCCCCATCTTTGCCTAACGAGCAGCGCTGCGCTCGCTTTGCCCAGAAAACTTCAGCTTGAACAACGTCAGGTGAGGGCTTTGCTCATGACAATGTGCTCAACCCCTGGATTCGATGCACGCTGCGAATCCCTGCGAACTTCCGAGTACCCGTTTCGGACTGCTAATTTTTGGGAGCGCTCATTGCCCGCCTCAACCCAAATTTCGGCATTTGAAATTCCACGCTCAGCCATCAATTGTTCAATTCTCTCCAAGGAACGCGTCCTGATTCCTTGACCTTGGGCTGAGGGAATCAACCAGTAACCAAACTCGAACACATCTTGTGGGTTGATAAACACGCTCACGCGCCCAACCAAATTTTTAGTGCTATTCGTTGAAGCACCATAGATGCTGTACTCCCACTGACCCTCGTCCCAGGCCGGAAGTTCACTCAACCATTGAACGTAACCTTCTGGGCTGTATTTCTGGGTAGCCCATGGAAACCAGCGGGAAAAATGCGGCAAGTGGTCAAGGATGGCTCGTGCAACCGCGTCACCTTCGTCAACAGATGACGCACGCAATTCGACAGAGTCGTCAACTGAAACTATCCGCGGAAGACTCTCGTAGAAATGAGGCATTCAGTCAGTCTAAGCCGGTGCGAACCTGCGCCTTAGTCAGAAACAATAATAACACGACGCTGGGCGCGCAGTGCCATCACGAGAGCAACAATCCAGCCGATAATGGTCCAGCCCAACAGCAGATTCACCCAGAAGACGCTCCAGTGCGGCACATCCCGCACCGCGGCGATAGCCCACGGCAACATGTAAAGACCCGTGACAATCGCAACAATAATGGCAACAACTTTAGTGACCGTCCATGAACGATCAACTGGCTCAGATTGGTACATTCCCATAACCAAAATGTAACCCACAGCCGCCACGGTGTTCGCATCACTGCCATCATTGGCTCATGACGATAACGGTGGAAAAGCGTGGACACGTATTACTAATCGGTCTCAACCGGCCTGACAAGTTCAACGCCATGAACCTCGAGGCAATTAGCGCGTTCGCTGCAGCCTACGAAACGCTGGAGAATGATTCGGAACTTCGGGTTGGCGTTGTCTTTGCGCACGGGGATCACTTCAGCGCGGGCTTGGACCTCGCAGAGGTTGGCCCCGCCGTTGCCAAGCAAGGACCCGGAGCACTCGCGGGCGACGGAACTATTGACCCCTACGGTCTTTGGTCAGCGCGCGTTACCAAGCCGATCGTCATGGCAGTCCACGGAATCGCCTTCACCCTGAGCATCGAATTGGCACTAGCTGCCGACATTGTCATTGCCGCTGAAAATGTTCGCTTCCGTCAACTCGAAATCGGACGCGGAATCATGCCCTTTGGTGGTGCAACCCTCCGGGCTACCGAACAACTGGGCTGGGGAAATGCCATGCGCTTTCTTCTCACCGGCGAAGAGTTCGGAGCGCAAGAAGCCCTGCGAATTGGGTTGGTTCAAGAGGTTGTAGCGAACGGAACCGACACTGAGCGCGCCATCGAAATCGCTGAGTTGATCGCCAGACAGGCACCCTTAGGCGTACAAGCAACTCTTGCTAATGCTCGGGTCGCAAGGGCAGAGGGTGAAGCAGCCGCGATTGAACATCTGAGGCAAACCCTGCCTGGAATTCTTGCGAGTAAAGATGCTGCAGAAGGTATTCAGAGTTTCCTTGAGCGGCGCGAAGGCAACTTCACCGGGGAATAATTAATCAATCATCACTGAAGTAATCACAGCCGTGTGTGCGGCCGTGGATCCACAACAGGACCCAACAACATCGACGCCAGCATCCCTCAACTTCTGTGTGAGAGCGCCCATGGCTTCGGGGGTTCCGTTGTACACAAAGTCAGCACCCACCAGCTCGGGCAGGCCCGCATTTGTTTGCATGATGAGAAGTGAGCCCTCGGGGCGAGCATCCACCATTTGGCTGGCGATGGTTTCCATTTCTTCAAAACCTCGGCCGCAGTTGGCGCCAACGACGTCAGCACCAAGGCTGGTCAATTCAACAACCGCAGTGCTGGGTGAGATACCCATCATCGTGTGAAGGTTGGTGTCAAAACTCAATGTCGCAAAAATTGGCAGGTCTGGAGCGACTTCTTTCGCCGCAGCTATTGCCGCCCCAACTTCACCCAGATCACTCATTGTTTCGATCAGTATTCCATCGACGCCACCGGCCACCAAACCTGAAATCTGCTCGGCAAAAAGTTCCTTTGCCGAATCGTGGGTCATGATTCCCATTGGCTCCATCAGGTCACCAGATGGACCGATGTCTCCCAAAACATAAACTCTTTCGTGGTTGGCCGCCACAGACTTGGCTAGTTCTGCTGCCGCTTTGTTGAGTTCATGAACACGATCCTCGAGCCCGTGCATTTGCAGTCTTGGACGGCTGCCGCCAAAAGTATTCGTGGTCAGTAACTGCGCACCAGATTGTGCATATTCCGTGAAGATCTCCCGGATCACTTCGGGGCGTTCAACGTTCCAGAGTTCAGGGGCGCCACCGTCATCCAACCCTCGATCTTGCAAGCTCGTGCCCATCGCTCCATCACAAACGCGGATGCGGCCCTGGCGAATTTCATCGAGCAAAGTGGACATGTGTGCCTTTCCAAAGGAATACATCGATACAGACCCACGCATTCTTCCACAGAAAGTGTTCAATTCTTGGCACGTGGAGTACGTTCCACCCATGGAAAATTCCGCGCAGGCATCCCCCGAGGTTGTCATGTTTATCCGACATGGGGAGAAGCCAAGTGATCAAGGAATCCCCCACGGTGTGGACGAGCACGGTCGCCAGAACCCGCACTCGCTGTCGGTGCGCGGCTGGACCCGAGCCGGCGGATTGGCTGCTTTGTTTTCACACGCCCCAACGTCTTCCTCTACCTCGCAAATCGTCAACCCTCAACGAATTTATGCAACGCAGGCATCCGTTGAGGCCAAAAGTCAACGGGAAGTGGATACAGCCAAACCAACCGCTGATCTCCTCAAACTCAAGATCAACGACTCTCACCCGCACGGGCACCCGCATAAGGTCGCGGAGGAGTTACTAGCCGATCCAACAAACCCATTGGTTGTGTGGCATCACGGTGAAATCCCAGCGATTGTGGCTCACTTTTCAATTGAAAATATTAACGATGTCCCTGCCACATGGCCAGAAGATCGATTTGACATTGTGTGGATTCTCACCCGCGGCAGCAATGGGAGCTACAAGTTTTCCGTCATGCCACAAATGCTCTTGGTCGACGACCGACCTGTTTAGGCTCTGGCTGCCAGCGCAGCACCCAGTCGGGACAAGGCAGCACTTCGAGCAGTCTTTGGCAGCCTCACTCGAATAATGCACACCTCATTTGAATTGAACGCGGCACTCAGTGCTTTATCAAGTTCTGTTTCGGTTTTAACGAGCCAACCTTGGCCCGTGCCGATTACATCGACAAGCTTTTCAGCGGCGAGCGCAGGAATTTCATTGAACGGTCCTTCAAGGATTGGCCGTTGTGTTCCAAACCCTTGGTTATCCAGGATGATGAACACTGCGGGCACACCATGAAATGCGCTACTTGCCACTTCAAGCCCGGTCATGGAAAAGGCGCCATCACCCACGAGAACAACTGGACGTCGCTCCGGGTCAGCGAGTCCAGCACCAAGGGCACCCGGAACCGCGTACCCCATGGTCGCGTAGTAGCCACTGCCATGGCACCACGTTGGTACCCGCATGTCAACGGAGGCAAAAAGTGCTTCACCCGGATCCAAGAGCAAGCCATGACGCTCATCAATATGTGCGGAAATGGCGTCGATGGTGCGCTCGACCGTCAGAGAGGAATCGGAAGCAATAAACGGTGCGTGGTCAGCGATCGATTCGTGGGAAATGTCGAGGGTCTTTCCTTCAAGTGCCGCATTCAACGCCGGGAGAAATGCCCACAGAGGAACACCTTTATATGTTCGGTAACCCACCGTAACTTCAGTGTCCGAACACAAAATTTCCTTTTTGTGATCCAGGTTGGCGGTGAACGCGCCCAAAGTTAAATCGGTTTGCAGAACTCCCATGCTCAGTACTACATCAGCGTCCTCAACCCGACGCACAACATTTTCAGGACTGAGCGCCCCGAGATAGACGCCGAGGCCCAGTGGATGACGCTCAGGGAATACACCACGCGCTAATGAACTCGTTGCAACAGGAATACCTGCCGTCGTGGCAAATGCGATGAGATCGGATTCAACGTGGCGCCGCTCAATCATGGCGCCCGCGTGGATCACAGCGGTTGATGCATGATTCAGCTCTGCCATCACATCTGCCAAAGCTTCTTGCAAAGCAACTGGATCAAGGTGCGGGAGGTGCGGGTCAATAGTCGACGTTGAGGCATCGATCTCGACCGTCACCATGTCTCTTGGCACCTCTATATAACCCGGGCGTTGCTCGGAGAGCATGGTCCGAATGACACGATCGATTTCATCCGCGGCGTTATGGGCCGAGCCTAGGACCGCTTGCGCGCAGGTGAGTTCAGCAAAAACGTTGACCTGGGTGTCGAATCCCTTCACCTTGTGGTGAAGTAGCGGATCGCTCTCACGCTCAGCTATTCCGGGGGCACCACTAATAATCAACAGCGGAACTTGTTCAGCCCAAGCATTGGCTGCAGCATTGGTGACCTTGAGTCCTCCTGCGCCATAAGTCACCGCCACGACACCGAAACCACGAATCCGAGCAAAAGCGTCAGCGGCGAAGCCCGCTCCCTGCTCATCGGTAGTCACTAACACTTTGAAATCTTCTGAATTGAGCTCCCCGAATAGTCGCAGGGCAAAATCTCCCACGATTCCAAAGGCGCAATGAGCTCCCAATTCTCTCAAGCGTTCAGAGAGGTGGCGAGCAACCGTGGTCGTGTTTGTCATGGGGAGTGTCTACCAGACCCAGTTCTCTCTCAATACCGTAGTTCTACGGTGTTGGCCCTAATAACTGGTAGAGCCGCGACCGCAACAGAGCCGTGCGCTCGCCTCCGACATTCATCAATCCCCCTCATGATCCTCACACTATGAATAGGATCCACAAGTGAGTACTGACATAACCACCTCAACAGCCGGTGAGCCACCTGCCCCCGATGATTCCATTCGGTTGGGTGAGGACAAACGTGATGGCAATCCTCGAACTCTTGGCGCCGCATGGGCCGGAGTCTTACTCGCCCCCGGAACCATCATCACCGGCATGGTTGCAGCAGGCGGGTCTGCAGGGCCTGGATTCAGGATCGGGTTCACTGGTCTTGCAATCGGCATCATCATCGGTACCTTCTTCGTTGCCCTCATCTCTGTTTGGGGGCCTCGCACCGGGTTAGCACAAATGCCGCTGGGGAAATTGGCGTTCGGGGCCGCAAACGTTGTGCCGCAGGTGTTCTTAATTTTCAGCCTTATCGCATACGACGCCCTGAACGATCTTTTCGGTGTGGATGCACTCGCTGACGCACTCGGAATTGAGTTCTACATCGCCCTCGCATGCATCCTTGCCATCGAGGTAGTCGTTGTCTCATTCGGCGTGCGACTCATGCGCATTCTCGGCCTTGTTTTGAGTTCGGTCATGCTCATCGTCTCGGTGTGGTTGATTTTCGCTGCAGCCGGCACACCTGCTGCTCCCGCACCCACCGGAGTTGATGGATTTCCGTTCTCGCAATTTGCACTTGCAATGGCGTTGGGCCTCAGCGGCTCGATTTCGTGGTCGGTGCAGGCGTGCGACCTATCGCGAACGCTTCCGCAAAGGACTAGCCCCAAGAAGGTATTCGTCTGGGTGTTCGTCGGCATGACAATTCCACTCGTTGTTCTCGGCGGCATTGGCTCTTGGGTTTCAACCGACTCGTCATTGAACAACCCGATGGGTCGTGTTCAGGAACTTCTTGGTGGCGGCGTTGGAGCTGCCGTCGCTCTTGTTGCACTTGGCATCTCGTTAGCAACGGCAAACGCTCTCAACGACTTCAGCGGTGGTCTCAGCTTGGTACAAATGGGTGTTCGACTCCCCCGCGTGGCTGCATCGCTCATTATCACGGCCTCTGGACTCACTCTCGCCATCGTTTCACGCAACACCGAATTGGGCACTTTGACACAAGACATTGTTCTCATTGCCGGGTATTACACAACACCTTGGCTCGGGGTCCTCTTGGTTGAGTTGATCGCCAGACGCAGGGAGCCAAAGCCATGGCTCATCCCTGCATCCAAGCCACGTCAGGCGGCTTTTGCTTTTGTGTTCGGGTGGCTGCTACTACTTCCATTTACAGCCACGCCAATTGGCAACCAAATCGCCGGGGATGTGCCAGGACTTTCGTGGATTGGTTGGTTCTCTCGCGAAGTGTTCAATGGTGGCGGTTCTGGCTACCTCGTCGGGGTCATGTTCGGATTTGCCATTTACGCTGCTCTTCGACTCACGGGCTCTAACCGATCCAAGTAATCAGCAAATTACAAGGTGCCATCACAATATGCACCCTTAAAGTCGAATCGATGCCCGAAAAGTTGCCTCAGTAAAACGGCAGCAGTTAGCATGGAACAATAATGAATCTGCGTCCTAGAACGAGACTTTTCCTCTTGTGCTCCATGCTCCTGGCAGCCAGCATTGTGACGAGCCCGACGGCCAACGCAGCGGAGTCACAATACGCATTTCCTTTTGCCGACTACACAAATGTTGACTATACGCAGATCCCCATCCAAGAGACCGGCATCGTTGACGTTGTCGCCGACGGTGACACATTCCGCTTCATCGAAGATGGCACGACAGATTACGTCACCATTCGACTCCTTGGCATCAACGCTCCCGAGGTGCGAGGTTTCTATAACGCCCATCGAGATCAAGATATGTGTGGCGCAGTCGCTGCAACTGATGTCCTGTCATCTGTTCTGCAACCGGGGACCCGGGTGCAACTTCGTTCACTGGAAAAGAGCGCCCTCGGTCTCGACGATCGCTTGCGTCGCTATGCATTCGCGTTCAACCCTGCAACAAACCAATACGACATTGATGTACAAGCAGCCGTCGCCCAGTCGGGGCTTGCAATGTGGTTCACGGTGCGGGATGAAGCTGCACTCTCTTACCCATATGCCGTCATGATCGCTCAGGCGCAGGAGAAGGGAATCGGCTTATGGGACTCGAACTTCTGTGGCCCAGTGGAACAACCAGATGCAAATCTCAGTGTCATTGCACAATGGAATGCTTCAGGCAATGACAATTCGAACCCCAATGGTGAGTACATCATTGTGAGAAATACTGGCCCTGACCCGGTTGATGTCTCTGATTGGTTACTGCGGGATTCAAGTCTGTCCTTCTGGTTCACCTTTCCAGGGGGAAGCATTGTGGCTCCCAATGACTATCGCGTTGTGCACACAGGAATTGGCGCGCCAGGAACACCAAATCCAAGAGATCTCTATATGAATTCTCCAACCGCGTTGCTGGCCAACACGATGCCTGATCGATTCGCTGGCGACGGTGCGTACCTGTTGGACAAATCGACCGCGATGCGCGAGTGGTTTGAATACCCCTGCGTCATAGATTGCACCGACCCAGCCCAAGGGAAACTAAAAATTACGAGAGTTAATGCTGTCTCCACATCATCGAATAAAGCGAAGGCCGCGAATCAAGAATTTGTCAGGATCAAGAATATTTCCGGATCTCCAATCACCTTGGACGGCTATTATCTTGAACACCGAGATGCGAGTTATCCGTTTCTCGTGGACACCGTATTAGCCCCTGGAAAGGCCATCACCGTTCGCATGGGCAAAGGAACACCTAGACCCAAGACCCAATACTGGGGACGCACGGCGCCCCTTTTGAAGAACTCGGGGGGAACAATCTCGTTGCTCTCGCAGCGCAATGTTCCCATCAGTTCACGTACTTGGTGAACTGACAGGAACAATGCTTGTTTGCCAGTTTCTGGCTCTAGGACTGCGTGGTCGGAACGTTGAAGCTGGAATGCGACATTACGGTGTATTTCTTGGTCTTGGGTGATTGAACAAAAACCGTCATTCTCGGTTTTGGATCTCCTGAAAGTTCGACGCCATTGACGGACTGAGATGCCGTTGCCGTGTAGGTGACAACGATCGTGTCACCCGCTTGCGTTGCTCGGATATTACTGAGCGTGAAATCGGACAATACTTCTTTGCCCAAGACCGCAATAAATTGCTGCTTGGTCCAGCGAGGTTGGTCTGCATCTTGAGCCTGGAACGCTTTATTAATAAACTTTTCCAGACCTGCGGTGTCATTGGTCTCAGCCAATTTCCACATCTTGGTCACGAGCCTTTTAGCAACGGTATCGAGTTTCGCCTTGGAAGTTGCTGATGTTGCAACAGCCGGCTCCACGGCGGCTACACCAGCAGTCTGCACACCAAACCCAAGGGTTATGGCGAATGCGCTAGCAATAACGCCTCTAACTAACTTGTGTGAAACTCGGATCCCAGAGTTCATCGTGAATTTATTCCTTTCTCTTTCATTTGCTCTATTTCGCCAGGGCCTGGTTGTGATTGCGGCGACTCCTTTGTGTGGAGTCAAGTAAATACCTCTCGACAACCCCTGGGTACCGTAGAAATACGGTCCATGGCAGTCTGCTGATGCCAGAACATTTGAGCCGGTGAGCAACTCAGGATCAAGCACTCCCTTTCTTGATCTTTGTCACCGATATATTCAGGTTATAGGTATCGCTTGAACTATGGCCCGGACATGGAAATGGAGCACTTCACTAGTGATTGATCTGCTGTTCACCGTTATTCCTTTGGGAATTGGTGCAGCTTTCACTCCTTCATTATTTGCCCTTCAACTCCTGATCGTGGGAAATGACCCATGGGGCGCCAAAGCGCTTGGAGCCTTTCTTGGTGCCGCGTTTGCATTCGGCATTGCCGTCAGCATGTTGCTCCTTGGCTTTGCCCAACTCCCCACGAGCCAGGGAGGTCCCGACGTCTTAAGCGGGATTCTCCGTTTAGTTGCCGCGCTACTCATTGGCGCTGGCGCAATCTATTTCTTCATTCCACACCCGCAACTACAACTTCGAGTGCGCCAGAACATTGAACAAAGAGTTACTCATGCACGGCCCATCGAATTTTTTGGCATTACATTCTTGTTGAGTATCAAGGATTTTTCATCTTTCATTCTCATCATTCCCGCGATGCACGATATTGCTGTTGCCAATGTTCCTTGGCCCTTTAAATTCGGAATTTCGGGTTTGCTATTTGCTTTAGCTCTTTCACCTTTGATCGTGCCGCCAGCGATGCGAAGCATCCTTGGCTCCCGCGGAAAGAGATACCTCCACTCGACGTACGAATTCACCATGAACCGCCAATTCACCATCATGGGCGTGGTTTTCATGGCTCTCACCATCTATTTAGCTTGGTCTGGTGTCCAAGAGTTGAGGTAGGGCCACGAGACCCCATTCATAGGGGAACCTTTGAGGGGATTTGGTCAAATGTCCTAGAAATATCTCATTTTTATGGGATGTATGTCACACAACAAAAGTCCTATATGTCCGTTTCATGCGTGGCGAAGCATTCGTGTCTATGTTTGACTGCAAGTCATGTAAGGACTTTGTGGCACCTGTTAGGCCGCACGTTCAACCCAATTCACTTCGGTGAAGCGAGTTATTCCGGCACTAACAGAAGCCGTCGTTGGACTTAACTGGTAGGCGTGAGAATCGTCGCCAGCCAGCGACTGCTTGGTGAGCGCACTCGAACATACCGAGGTTGAGTGCGCAGCGATCCGAGCCACCCGCGCAGGGCGAGTGCCCGCGCACGTAAAGGAATAATGAATTCAGTTCGACTCTTCAGTGTGATCACTTTTGCCGTTTTGGGTGCAGGTCAGGTAGTTCTTCCATCAGCAGTGGTCGCGCAAGTCCCAGCAGTCAGCCAACCATTGCGAATCAAACCCGCTAATCAGACGAAGCTGAAATCAACAATGACACGGCTCATCGCAGCACCTCGCGCGGCGGTGTCACCAATGTCGACCCCAGTTGTCCAACAGAAAAAGTTTGCGGATTTCACACTTCGATCTGTGGACACCCGAGACCTCAAAGGTGTCGAGCCGAGCCTTTATCGCGGCGCATATTTCAAGCCCTTGGTTGAAGAAAAGCGTATGTGCATCGTCAAACGCGAAAGCGAAGGCTATTACGAGGTGCGCGGTGGTGGTGGCAATAGGTATTTCGGTGCCTATCAAATGTCACAAGAGCTCGCACAAGGTGCAACCTGGATGATGCTTCCCGAACACAAGAAGTTAATGGGTGCATCGGAGGCGAAGAAAGTTCTCGCGCAACTTCGAAAGACCCCTCCCAATAAATGGCCCCGCTATTTCCAAGACGCCGCCTTCAGCACTATTTACAACTGGGAATCAACCGGTTCAGGTGCTAATCACTGGGCCGGTGGACGGTGGCGCTGCTAGGGCGAGCAGCCGGGAGTTCCCCTCAACACTGCATTTCGCCGGTCATGTATTACCTCGAGTCGTCACTTAATTTAAGTGTGATGCCACTAAATTGATGGCCATGGTGACCACCACTCGGCGTCATGCAAAATCTCCGCGGGATCGTCGCCGTCACCGTGTTTGTTTATGGCTTGACCGCGGTTCCCGCGGCAACAGTCCTTAAAATTCGCGCGCCTAATGCGCCCAAATAGAGACACATTTGGAATTGCGCGGTCCAATCGCGTGGCGGTTTACCAAAATTTCAGCCCAGACGGGTATAAATAGAGGAAGGCCCCTCAAAGTATGAGTTTGAGGGGCCTTCGCCTTGGGCTGCTAGCCTCCCGCCTGATTTCTCAGGGCGCTGGCACCAATGTTGTGCGCCGCGCTCATGTCCAGGTTTCCCTGGCCACCGAAAGACCCAATGCATCCCTCGAACAATTTCCCGCAATCTGCCTTGTCAACATTCCAAGACCCTCAGTCGCATTCCTTGCGGTCTGCTTCTTCGTCTGACTGCGTTTCCCTGTCCGACTCGCTCCTTGCGGTGCGATGTAGCAACAATAATCCGATTAATCCAGCCTATGCAAGCGGTTTTCTAAAATTTTTAAAAAAGTTCTGACCCTTGCGTCACACCAGTATATTTCTACAACTTGAGTCTCACTGAGATGAAAATTGAGGGCGCTCCCATTACTGGGAACGCCCTCAATCTGCGTTCATTACTAACTGAAATGGCAATAATTCAATTCATTAGGGTGCCCGTGTGAACCACTGCTTTGCGTGATTTGTGTTGACGATCAAAACCACGATAAGGCCAAGTAGTACCTGGACAAAGCCACCGTGGCCAAGGCTGAAGAAACCAAACACGATATTGATCACAGCGAGCACCGAGATGAAGACCTGTGCTGTCGCGCTTCCAATCCATGCCAACTTGGCCAGCCAGAAGAAGATCAAGCCAAGGAAAATTAGCATTGCGCCGTAGAACCACAAGAAGAATGTGGACGCGGTCTGAGCTTCACCTGTGATCTGGTTGACAAATTCTGGGTTTTCTCCGAATGCTGAAAAAATCAACATGAAACCAATAAAAATATCGACGAATGCGTTGATGATCATCAAAATTGCAATGATCGAGACGCCAATCGGTCGCGACACAGTTCCAATACCTGACATGCTTTCCTCCTATTTGCGCTGGCTCATTGCCTGACGTGAGCAACGGTAGTAGAGCAAGAGACGTATGTGAACTAAGCGCGCCGAGTGGGTCGCTAACTGGAAAGAGAACTGTTAGGACTACATAGGTCCTAAGACCACGGTTCGTTGACCGTTGAGAAATACGCGGTCTTGTGCAAAGAGCCGCACTGCTCTCGAGAGCACTAACCGCTCCACATCCCGACCAATCTCGGCGTAAACGTCAGCGGTGAACCTGTGGTCAACTCTCTCGACATCCTGCTCGATGATCGGTCCCTCGTCGAGGTCAGAGGTAACAAAGTGAGCCGTTGCGCCAATCAGTTTGACACCGCGGGCGTGAGCTTGATGGTAGGGACGTGCGCCTTTGAATCCAGGCAGGAATGAGTGGTGGATGTTAATAACCCGACCGTTGAGTGCCTTGCAAGCACTATCACTCAGAATCTGCATGTAGCGAGCCAGAACTACGAGGTCAACTGACTCCTGTTCAACCAACGCGAGTAACGCTGTCTCCTGTTCGGCCTTGGTATCTGCGGTAACAGGCAGGTAATGAAATGGGATCCCGTGGCGATCAGCAATCGCCTTGCACGTTTCATGATTCGAAACAATCCCAACAATGTCCAGTGGAAGCTCGCCTGCGTCTCGGCGATAGAGCAAATCCAGAAGGCAGTGATCGTATTGAGAAACAAGGATCAGTGCACGCTTATGAGCGGACTCAAGACGAAGTCCGACTTTCGTGTTCAGGGCCGACGTGCGCTCAGCAATCACCTGTCGAACCTGATCAACATCCTCGACACTGCTATCAAACCTTGTCCGCGAAAAGAATAGATTCGTGTCAAGATCTGAATACTGTTCCTGCTCGAGAACGTTGGCGTCAAACTCCAAGAGCGCACCACTGACAGCGTGAATAATTCCGGGGCCGTCAGGACATGTGATGGTCAGGATGTATGTGGGCACGGTGGGAAGGGTAACAGCGCTTGCGGTTATGAGCCGACCATGTATCCCCCGCTTGAACCGATATCGCCGCGAACCCATCACACTGGATTCAGTGGGGCTAACTTCAATAGGTGACACTCACCGCTGGCACAGTAATGGCCCTGGTCAGTAGTAGACTTAAGGCTCCGTCCTAGAGAGGCAAAACATGCGAGCAATTCGTTTTTCAAAAATAGCTGTTCCGGTCATTTCCGTTGCAACAATCGCACTTTTATCAGCGTGCGGGAGCGCATCTGAATCGAGCAGTTCCAGCGGTTCAAACACTGAGTCAGCTGATTCTGTTGAATCTGTTGAGTCAGCTGACACTGGGGAGGCAGAGGCCGTAACGGGAGCCATGGCCGATGCCAGTTTCGCGGTCACAGTTTTTCTCGACACCATTTGGCCAATCGAAGGAAATGAATATGCGGAAGCTGCGAGCGTTGAAGGATGGTGCGCAACATTTGCCACTGACCCCGATGCTGCGGTAGCCGCCGTTGCTGAATACCTCAATTCTGAATCAGAAATTGCGGCAGCAGATCCCGCATCTGTGACCACATCAGTTGCAGAATATCTTGATGGCAACTGTTACTTGTTAGAAGAGTAGCGGCCAGCAGATCAACTCCTTCAAGGGAGCGACTGCGCTGCAGTTTCGTCGCAAAAAGTAAAGGGCCGTGCACCGGGGTTTCCGGTACACGGCCCTTCGATTTATTACCTCAGTGCATTATGCGCACTTGGAAAGGTACTGAGCTTTCTTGCCTGCTGATGTGTTCACGTTGGCCTTTGTCAGGATCGTGAAACCAGTTGTGATCTTCTTCTTTGTCTTCTGGCCCTTGATGGCCTTGATTGCCTGCTCGACGCCCTTGCTTCCAATTGTGGAAGGCTGCTGAGCAATGAGTGCCTGAACGGTTCCGGCCTTGAGTGCCTTCACCTGATCGGGACCAGCATCGAATCCAATGACAACAATCTGGCCTTCTTTTCCAGCCTGCTTGATGCCTGTTGCTGCACCTTGAGCTGAGAAGAGGTTCGAAGCAAAGATTGCCTTCAGGTTTGGATTAGCAGCGATAGCAGCTGT
>JBDQMZ010000124.1:0-3412 GCA_040261955.1 Candidatus Nanopelagicales bacterium | reverse complement strand
TCAGGACGGCTTTGACATTGTCGTAGCGTCAGAGATCATGGCCATCTTCTGTTTGGCAACTGATTAAGAAGACCTGCGCGAGCGCATTGGGCGCATTGTTGTGGGCTACACCAGGGACAAAGAGCCAGTGACGGCAAGTCAACTCAATGCCCAAGGCGCCATGACCGTGCTACTCAAGAATGCACTGGCACCGAATCTTGTTCAGACTCTTGAAGGGACACCCGCGTTTGTGCACGGTGGTCCATTTGCCAACATTGCACATGGTTGCAACACGGTCATTGCGACGACGAATGCGTTGAAGCTGGCGGATTACGTTGTTACCGAGGCAGGTTTTGGTGCGGACCTCGGCGCTGAGAAATTCATTGACATAAAGTGCAGGGCCGCAGGAATCCATCCGTCCGCGGCCGTCATCGTTGCCACCGTCCGTGCTTTGAAATTTCATGGCGGTGCGGATCCCAAGAATCTGAGTGAAGAGAACCTTGAGGCGCTTGAGTTGGGGTTCGCCAACTTGGACCGCCACCTGGACAATATTCGCAACAACTATGGCTTACCGGTTGTTGTCTCAATCAATCATTTCACCGCGGACACTCAAGCGGAAATTGATCTTTTGACCAAGCATGTTGAGGCAATGGGTATTCCCATCGTTGTCTCAATGCATTGGGCGCAAGGTGGTGCGGGAGCAACCGCATTAGCCGAAGTTGTCGCGGGTCTCTGTGATGCGGATGTCAGACCTGCAACACAACCGCACGAATCATTTGTTTATGAGGACAAGTTAACGCTCCTTGAAAAAATTTCTGCCATAGCAACCACGATTTATGGTGCAAGCGAAGTGACGGCTGATGCAAAGGTGCGAGCCCAGCTCAAAGAGCTACAGGAGCTCTATGGAGATTTCCCCGTATGTATTGCAAAGACGCAGTACTCATTTTCAACCGATCCAGCACTCAAGGGCGCACCCAGCGGGCACAGCGTCAATATCCGCGAAGTTCGACTTTCTGCAGGTGCTGGTTTTATCGTCGCAGTGTGTGGCGACATCATGACCATGCCGGGGCTCCCCAAAGTGCCGTCCAGTGAGCGCATCGACCTGGTCGATGGAGCGATTGTGGGATTGTTTTAAACCATGTCGCAAACTACGCGCCCTTTCACCACTCTCCGCTGGGAGAGCGAGAAGGAAGGCGCGCGTGCACTGCGCGGGGACCGAATTGATCGTGTTGTTGTTGAAGCGCCGCTCACCATTACGTTGGGCGAGCAAGTATTGGCAACCACAATGCGAACACCTGGGCATGACTTGGATTTGGCGGCAGGTTGGCTGGTAAGCGAAGCTGGGTTACAAATGCCAGACCAGATCACAACCATGCGGGCATTCGCTGGGTCATCCCGATTGCAGGCAGTTGGAACAGACCATGAAGTTGACTCTGATGACATTGCGAATCCAGAGATTGACACCGTTCGAGTGGCGCTAGCCGAGAATGTCATCCCACCGAGGCCACGTGCTTACATCACATCTTCATCGTGTGGTGTGTGCAGTGCAGATGTCCTCGATGAATTCACACCACCTTGGGCTCCACTGCATGGACCGAAATGGAAATTTGACCCACGTCAGGCATCACAGATGGTCGAACAAATGCGATCGCGTCAAAAAATGTTTGACATGACAGGGGCACTTCATGCAGCCGCACTGGTTGGTCCTGGCAATGAGGTTCTTTTCGTGCGCGAGGATGTGGGTCGACACAATGCAGTGGACAAAGTGATTGGTCACGCATTAACCAGCAACCTTCTGCCATTGACAGACCATGTCCTCGTGGTCAGTGGTCGAGTTTCATACGAAATAGTGGCTAAAGCGTTAACCGCATGCATTGGAGCGATTGTTGCGGTGTCGGGTCCAACAAGTTTGGCGGTAGAATTGGCCCGCGAACACGACCAATTGCTCATCGGTTTTGCCCGCGAAGGTCGCATGAATGTTTACAGTGGTCAGGAGTGGGTGGCGTAATGGCCAAGAAGAGACATGAAGAGGTCGCCCTGCCGGAAGGGGAGTTTGATCAGGAAATAACGGTCTTGATAGATCAACTGTCGCAGGAACCCGGTTCGCTATTGCGTTGCTTGCAAAGAATCCAAGAACATTTTGGTTATGTACCCGAGTCTGGGATTCCAGTGATTGCGCGGCTGTGCAATGTTTCGAAAGCTGAAACTTTTGGCGTCCTGACGTACTACTCGGATCTTGTCACTGAGCCGCCTGCGCAAGTTACCGTCCGTTTATGTGCAGCCGAGGCCTGTCAGGCTGTTGGCTCACGGGAATTGGAAAGTGAGTGGGAAGACCGTTGCACTGGTGAATTCGCCGGTGAGAGTGTCGCCACGAAAGAGGTCTTTTGTCTGGGGAATTGCGCACTGGGACCGGCCGCGATGGTCAATAGTGAACTCCTTGGGCGTGCCACAGCACACAAGATTGAGTCGCTTGTCTCCAGCATTGTTGGTGGATCATGAAAATATTTGTTCCACGCGATAGTGCCGCAGTTTCTGTTGGAGCGGACCGGGTTGCGGCGGCGCTGCAACAGGCGCACCCTCAAGCGGTCATTGTGCGCAATGGCTCACGAGGGATGCTCTGGCTCGAGCCACTCGTTGAAATTGAAGTTGATGGAATTCGTCATGCGTTCGGGTCGGTTCAACCAGAGGATGTTGACGCACTCAACCTTTCAGGTGACTTTGCTTCGTCTCCTTCCTATCTTGGAATAACACATGAGTTGCCATGGTTAAAGAGCCAACAGCGGTGGACCTTTGAGCGCGTGGGAGTCATTGATCCAATGTCGAGCGACGATTTTCTTGCCCACGGTGGCCTCAATGGTTTGAGAACCTCACTCGAGATTGGGCCCGAGGCAACGATTGCTCAGGTGACCGAGTCGGGTCTTCGGGGCCGAGGAGGGGCGGGGTTCCCCACGGGCATTAAGTGGAAAACTGTGGCTGACGCTCAGGCAGCAGCGCATGCAGGAGATCCGCTGGGTTCGCCAGTGCATAAATACGTGTGCGTGAACGCCGATGAAGGCGACAGTGGAACCTTTGCTGATCGCATGTTGATGGAAGGGGACCCGTTCACCCTGCTCGAGGGAATCATCATTGCTGGATTCGCGGTTGGGGCTGACACGGGATACATCTATATAAGGAGTGAGTATCCCGCTGCCATTCACTCCATGCAGCGGGCGATTGACTCTGCCCGCGCTCTGGGCTGGCTTGGGCCCTCAGTGCTTGATTCAGATTTCTCATTCGACATTCACGTCAGGGTCGGAGCCGGTTCCTACGTCTGCGGCGAAGAAACCGCCATGTTGGATAGCTTGGAAGGCAAGCGCGGGATGGTTCGACCAAAGCCACCGCTTCCAGCACTCGAAGGACTTTTTGGGGTTCCCACTGTCATTAACAATGTCAT
>JBDQMZ010000123.1:0-16180 GCA_040261955.1 Candidatus Nanopelagicales bacterium | reverse complement strand
CGAAGCATTCAGCCCACTGAGCCCACTCCCGTGCGAGGGCCTCGCGCTCCGCGGGGTCCTTGCTGGTCTCCCTCGGATCGAACCGAACGTTTTCGAGCAGCGTGACTGAAGTGGTGGGTGCTTCTGATACAGCCCGGGAAACCTCGGCAGGATCACGCGAGACCACGAAATTCACCGGCCGAGCTAGTAACTCGGCAAGTCTCTCCGCGACGGGAGCAAGTGACAATGAGTCAACAACTTGACCCTTGGGCCTGCCAAGGTGCGAAAGTATTACCACCTTGGCAGACCGTGAGAGTAGATACTCGATAGTGGGCAGCGCCGCTCGGATCCGCAGGTCATCGGTGATGACTCCCCTTGAATCCAGTGGAACATTGAAATCGCACCGTAGTGCGACCGTCGAGTTATCCAATGCTAGATCAGAAAGAGATCTCACGATCAGAGTTTTGCGCCAACGAAATTAACAAGGTCAACGAGGCGATTGCTGTAGCCCCATTCGTTGTCATACCAACCCAAGACCTTCACCATATTTCCATTTGCGTTGGTCAAGGACGAATCGAAAATGCAGGAAGCAGGGTCAGTAACGATGTCGGTCGACACGATGGGATCTTCGGTGTACACGAGTATTCCCTTGAGCGGGCCCTCAGCAGCCGCCTTGACCACAGCATTGACTTCTTCCTTGGTCGCGGCTGTCTTGAGTTCAACCGTGAGGTCTGTGGCCGATCCTGTTGGCACCGGAACCCGCATGGCGTAGCCGTCCAACTTCCCCTTGAGATGCGGGAGGACGAGACCTATTGCCTTAGCTGCCCCTGTGCTCGTGGGGATCATGTTGAGCGCCGCAGCACGGGCCCTGCGCAAATCGCTATGTGGGAAATCAAGAATGCTCTGATCATTTGTGTAGGCGTGAATAGTGGTCATCAAACCACGCTCAATGCCAAATGCGTCATCGATCGCCTTCGCCATCGGTGCAAGGCAGTTCGTGGTGCACGATGCATTAGAAATGATGTTGTCCGTTGCAGGATTGTATTTGTCCTCATTCACGCCCATGACAATTGTGATGTCTTCGCCTTTGGCGGGAGCGGAGATGATCACTTTTTTCGCACCAGCGTCGAGGTGCTTCTTAGCGGCGGCCGCGTCAGTGAAGTAACCAGTCGATTCAACCACGATTTCGGCGCCAATCTTTCCCCATGGAAGATCTGCTGGATCACGTTCCGCGAAAACAGGGATGCGAACACCGTCGACAACGATGGCACCCTCTTCTGCGCTAACAGGAACGCCGAGGCGGCCCAAGATGCTGTCATATTTCAAAAGGTGAGCGAGAGTCTTGGTGTCAGTGAGATCATTTATGCCAACTATTTCAATTGCCGCGCCGCTTTCCCGGATTGCCCGAAAGAAATTGCGCCCAATGCGACCGAAACCATTAATACCGACCTTCACGGTGACTCTCCAAATCTCTGAGTGAAAATGTAAACGCTTGCAATCTACCACCCCTGTGGCGTAGACCACACAAAGGTTACTCCGCTCTCGTTACCAATAAGTTACGGGGCTTGCTCCGCCGGTCTCGACGAGAACCGAAGCTACTCAGCGGATTCAGAGTCCGAAACCGCCGACTCGGTATCAGGGATACCGAGCTCACCCGCACGCTTATCCGCCAGTGCTAGAAGGCGGCGAATGCGCCCAGCGATAGCGTCTTTGGTCATGGGTGGGTCGCTGAGCGCACCCAGCTCCTCCAAACTCGCTTGCTGGTGCTCCATTCTCAACCTTCCCGCCACAACAAGATGGTCTGGCACATCTGGGCCGAGGATCTCCAGCGCCCGCTGAACCCTGGCACCCGCGGCAACAGCAGCCCGAGCGGACCTTCGGAGATTCGCATCGTCGAAATTAGCCAATCTATTTGCTGTGGCCCGAACTTCGCGGCGCATGCGACGCTCTTCCCACGCCATCATTGACTCGTGCGCACCCAATTTGGTCAACATGGCCCCGATGGCGTCACCGTCTCGGATGACGACCCGATCGACACCTCGAACCTCACGGGATTTCGCTGCTAGTCCTAATCTGCGCGCCGCACCAACGAGGGCCAAGGCCGCTTCCGGTCCCGGGCAGGTTATTTCCAGCGACGATGAACGTCCCGGTTCCGTCAACGATCCATGAGCCAGAAACGCAGCGCGCCACGCAGAAACGCAATCACACAATGCGCCCGCAACAATCGCCGGCGGTAAACCTCGAACAGGACGTCCGCTCGCATCGACCACGCCGGTCTGGCGGGCAAGCTGTTCTCCCCCATTAACCACTCGCACTAAATAACGTGTTCCCTTTTTGATACCCGTGCCCTGAACCAGCGCAATATCGCTTTCATGACCGTAGATATCGAAAATGTCTTTGCGCAGCCTCCGAGCGGCCGCTCCCGTATCAAGATCAGCTTCAACCACAATTTGACGGTTGACGAGGTGCAGTCCACTGGCAAAGCGCAACATGGTTGACACCTCAGCCTTTCGGCAGCAAGCTTTTGTTACTTCAACGCGACTGAGTTCGTCCTTTACAGCGGCGGTCATTGCCATGTAGTGCCTCGTTTCATAGTCATTACTGTACCGAAAGCCTGCGCAAGTAACCGTGGGTCATGTGTTTCACCCGAACCAGCAACATCTTTCCAGAGCACACTCATTCCCAGACTTCGCGCTATGGATTCAAATTCGCTACTGTTGGGAATACTTTTTGGGTCGGCGATAACAAGATCCAGCTCTATCTCGGGAAATAATTTGGTCCACGAGACTAAATAGTCCTTAGCTTCAAAGCCCGTAGTCTCCCCTAATTGCGGCTCTAAATTGATGAGCAGGACCTTGAGCGCAGCACTGTCGTTTACGGCTTGGAAGATGCTCGGGACCAACAGGTGAGGCACCACCGATGTAAACCATGAACCCGGACCGAAAATGAGTACATCGGCTGCCCTGACCGCTTTGATCGCCTCTGCACACTCACGTGGGTTCGGCGGAATGATCGCAACGGAGTTCACGGTCCCACTCGTGCTGGCAACGCAAACCTGCCCTGTGACAGTCTCCACAGCACATTCCCCGGAATCGGAGCTCCAGCCAATTTCCGCTTCAATTTCGATTGGTTCATCGCTGCACGGCAAAACCGTGCCATCAACACCTAATAACCGACCCAAAATCTGCAGACCCTGAACAGGGGAATACCCGCTATTCCATAAGGCAGCCAGAAGAATATTCCCCGCTACATGTCCCGCCAGTCCCGATTCATTTGTGTTGGGAAAGCGGTACTGGAGCAACTCCCCCCATGAAGTGATCGGCCCTGGCTCAACTTCATGTTCCAATTCACTTTCGACATCCGGTGACAATGCTGCAAGCGCCATGCGCAGATCACCCGGTGGCACGATGGGGAACTCATTGCGCAATCTGCCGCTCGAACCGCCATCATCTGACACTCCAACGAGGGCCGTTATTTCTAATTTGTTTTCCGGGTGACTGCGCTTGCAAATGCTCAGTGCCCGCAAAGTCGCCGAGAGTCCATGCCCACCACCAAATGCGACGACTCGAGTTGCGCTCTTTACTGACTTCATTCGCGCCCAAGATCTCGATGAAAGACAACCGTATCGAGTCCAACTCCTCGAAGCCGGTCAGCAAGTGCTTCGGTCATGGCCACACTGCGATGCTTGCCACCTGTGCAACCGATAGCAACGGTTACGAGCCTTTTACCCTCACGCAAGTAGCCTTCGCGCATTGTGGCCAGCAGATCCTCAAAATGATCGAGAAACGATGATGCACCTGGTCGCTCCAGGACACTCTCCGAAACTGCCTGATCCTGACCTGTCAATGGTCTGAGTTGTTCATCCCAATAGGGGTTTGGCAAGAAGCGGACATCGGCGACCATGTCGGCATCGACCGGGATGCCATATTTAAAGCCAAATGACAAGACGGTGATGTGAAACTCGGGATTGGAATCCAGACTGAACGCCGCCTCAATGCGCCTGCGCAGGTCATGAACATTTAGCGATGTCGTATCAATAACTTGATCGGCCACTCCACGTATGTCTTGCAGCAGTTCCCGCTCGCGAGCGAGTCCATCGATTATTCGCTGCTCGCCCTGCAAGGGGTGGGGACGCCTCGAAGACTCAAACCTGCGGACCAGGCTCTCGTCAGTGGCCTCAAGGAAAATAATGTTGATGCGGGTATTACCCGTTGCAACTTCAGCCAATGATTGACTCAGCTGCGCAAAGAACGACCTGCCGCGAGTATCAACTACAACCGCCATTCGTTTGACGTCAGCACTGCGCCGCGCTAGATCGATGGCATCGGACATCAGAGTTGGCGGTAGGTTGTCAATGACGAACCAGCCCAAGTCCTCCAATGCGCGCGCAGCGGTCGTTCGACCAGCACCACTCATCCCCGTGAGGACTGTAAGTTCAAAAACTGAATCATCCATTGAGCAAATTCCCTTGATCATTCAAACCGACTTATTTACATACTCAGAGCAACACCTTGTTTACAAAATACCTGATACGTCAAGCATCTAACTCGGAAGAATTTTGCGTCTGAAAAGTCGCCGATATAACTTCAGCAAGATTGGGTCCGATTCCCGGTACAGCCTGGATTTGGTCCACAGACGCTTGCTTTAGATTCTTGACGGACCCAAACTCCTGCATCAGTGCTTGTTTCCGGGTGGGACCAAGCCCTGGGATGGAATCAAGCTCACTCAGAATCGCTCTCTTTCCCCGCTTTGATCGATGGAAAGAAATGGCAACTCGGTGAGACTCGTCGCGCACTCTTTGCAAGAGGTGCAAGGCAGGGCTATTTCTGGGAAGAATCAAAGGTTCCCTTTCGCCTGATTTCCACACCTCCTCCATTCGCTTGGCCAGTCCCACAACGGGAACATCGACGCCCAATTCATTTAATGCACGTTGAGCGGCTTCGACTTGGCCTTTTGCGCCATCGATCACGAGCAGGCTTGGTTGATATGCAAATCGCTTGTCCTCCACCGAATCGGAGCGTGCCTTGAAACGACGCGAAACAACTTCATAGACCGCCGACAAATCATCCTTGTGCTCACCTTTAATGATGAAGGTTCGATAGTCCTTCTTCTTTGGAATTGCATCTTCAAAAACCACCAATGAACCCACCGTGTCAGTGCCTTGCAAGGTTGAAATATCGATGCACTCGATTCGCAGTGGCGGCTCTGGAAGCCGGAGGAGACCTTGCAACGAGTTCAAGGCCTGCGTGCGCACGGTTATGTCAGCCGATTGCTCGATGAGGTACTTTTCAAGTGAACGTTCAGCGTTATCACATGCTGTCTGCATCAGGGTCCGTTTGTCACCCCGCTGCGGAACCCTAATGTCAACGTTTGACCCTCGAAGCTGACTGAGCCATTTCGCTGAGACCTCGATATTCTGCGGCTCAAGTGAAACCAGAACCTCACGAGGCACCCCATTTTCCGCGACATCGGTGTAGAAGCGAGTCAAGATTCGTTCAACATAGCCGGCATCATGAAGATCCTCGACCCGCTCAAGAGCAAAGAACCTTTCACCACTAATTCGACCTTTTCTCACGTGAAAAACTTGGACACCGATGTCAAGTTCCTTCATGGCCAATCCGAATAGGTCCGCGTCTGTGTCATCTTCGAGGACAACCGCGTTGCGCTCAAGTACTTTCTCCATTGCTACTGCACGGTCTCTCCACTTAGCCGCCGCCTCATAGTCTTGAGCCTCGGCAGCCTCAGCCATCTTTTTTTGGACGGCTGTTAAAAAGCTCTTGGAATTGCCGTTGAGAAACTTGATCATGTCCTGCACGAGCTGGGAATAGTCCTCGGCGTCAATTTTTCCCACACATGGAGCACTACATTTTTCAATGTAGCCGAGTAAACAGGCTCTCTGCGTACGTTTGGCCTGCTTGAACACACCATCTCGGCAGGAACGAATGGGAAAGACTTTGATCAATTCCTCGAGCGTCGATTTCACGGCCCAAGCATGTGCATACGGGCCGAAATATCGAATCCCCTTGCGCTTGGCTTCGCGGACTACTGACACCCGCGGAAACTCCTCGCCCACCGTGATGGCCAAATATGGATATGACTTATCGTCACGGAATCGGACATTGAACCGAGGTGAATACTCCTTGATCCACGAGTACTCGAGGACTAATGCCTCGACTTCGCTACCAACCACCATCCAATCAACAGAATTAGCAGTAGTAACCATCCGCTGAGTTCTTGAATGCAGGGCGGCAAAATCTTGAAAATATGAATTCAGGCGAGACCTCAAGTTCTTGGCCTTGCCAACATAGACCACGCGACCCTCGGGATCACGGAATCGATACACACCAGGCTGAGTTGGGATGCTCCCGGTGGCGGGTCTATATGAACTTGGATCACTCATGGGCACACATCATTTGGACCTGTGTTTATCGGCCTCTAGCCGAATGTCACAGTGTCCCCATCTACTTTGTAAGCAGCGCCAGCAAGGCCAGATGACGCAGGACCGGCAATAACGGAACCGTCTTCGGCAGAAAATTTTGATCCATGGCACGGACAGATAATCACATTGTCTGCGACCTCAGAGACCAAACAACCCGCATGAGGGCAAATCGCGGTGAAGGCCTTCACATCCCCCGACGACGGCTGAGTCACAACAACGGGCGGATCCGCAACCACTACACCGCCACCCACGGCAACAGTGCTCAACGGAATTGAGGCTGTTGCACTTGCCTCCTTGGCTCCCTCCTCGGCTGCGGCACAACCTGCCAAGGCAGAACCTGCGGCAACAACACCGCCAGCAATTACACCTGCTTTAAGGAGATCTCGACGTTCGATCCCCTGATTCAAGCTATCGGACATAACCAACCTTCCCGTAGTCCGGAATGTGAACTCACGCTAACTCTAATTTTCGCAAAAATCTTGCCGTGTGACTCGCTTCATTCTCTGCCACAAGAAGTGGCGGGCCCTGTGCTACCACTTTTCCACCGCCGGAGCCGCCCTCCGGCCCCATGTCGATGATCCAGTCCGCGGACTTGATCACATCAAGATTATGTTCGATAACAACCACGGTGTTTCCCTTGTCCACCAGACTTTGAAGGACTAACAAGAGTTTACGAATGTCCTCAAAATGAAGTCCAGTCGTGGGTTCATCGAGAACATAAATGGTGCGGCCAGTGGAACGCTTTTGCAATTCGGCTGAAAGCTTCACCCGTTGCGCCTCTCCTCCAGAGAGTGTGGGGGCTGACTGTCCCATGCGTACATAGCCCAATCCCACCTCAACCAGAGTTTTAAGGTGCCGTGCAATAGGTGGAATCGCTGCAAAGAACTCGCTGGCCTCTTCGATCGGCATATCGAGAACCTCAGCAATGGTTTTTCCTTTGTAATGCACCTCTAGGGTCTCTCTGTTGTACCTCGAACCGTGGCATACCTCACAGGGAACATAGACGTCTGGCAAGAAATTCATTTCGATTTTGAGTGTTCCATCGCCACTACATGATTCGCACCGGCCACCCTTGACATTAAAACTGAATCGACCCGGAAGGTACCCTCTAATTTTCGCCTCGGGTGTTTCAGCAAAAAGTTTCCGGATATTGTCAAAGACTCCGGTGTACGTTGCGGGATTGCTTCGCGGGGTTCGGCCAATTGGGCTTTGATCAACATGAACAACTTTGTCGACTTGATCGAGACCCGTGACTCGGGTGTGTTTTCCGGGCACCACTGACGCACCGTTTAATTCTCTGGACAGCACAGAAAGCAAGACGTCATTGACCAAAGTTGACTTACCTGAGCCACTCACGCCCGAAACAACGACGAAATTCCCAAGCGGGAAATCCACATCGACATTTTGTAAATTGTGTTCACGGGCGCCACGAACACCAATCCAGCCGCGTTCTTGGGTACGCCGATTTTCAGGGATAGCGATCTTGCGGCGGCCTGAGATGTATCCGCCCGTGATGGACTGCTTATTCTTCAATAGGTCTTTCAGCGTGCCACTGACTAGCACTTCGCCGCCGTGTTCACCCGCCCCTGGCCCGATATCAACGATCCAATCAGCTGTGCGGATTGTGTCTTCATCATGTTCCACAACAATGAGCGTGTTTCCAAGATCCCTCAGGCGCAGCAGGGTTTCAATGAGCCTCTCGTTGTCCCTTTGATGGAGGCCAATGCTCGGCTCATCCAGAACATAAAGCACTCCAGTTAGTCCAGATCCAATTTGTGTGGCTAATCGGATTCGCTGGGCCTCTCCCCCTGCCAACGTCCCGGCAGCACGATCCAAGGACAAGTAATGCAACCCGACGTCCACGAGGAATTGAAGTCTCTCATTGACCTCTTTCAATACGCGGGACGCAATTGCGGCGTCGCGCTCAGAAAGTTCCAACTCGGCCAAGAGTTCTCTAGCGGCACTAATGGGCAGCCCAGCAATCTCAGCGATGGAGTGGTCAGAAATCGTGACAGCGAGGGTTAACGGCTTAAGTCTGGTCCCTCCACAGGATGTACAAGGAACTTCCCGCATGAAACCTTCAAAGCGCTCACGAGAAGAATCTGAGTCTGCCTCGGCATGTCTGCGCTTAATAAAATTGATGACACCTTCGTAGGTTGTGTAATAGGAACGTTGGCGGCCGTAGCGATTTTTGTATCGGACATGGATTTCCGTGTCTGTTCCATAGAGAATCGCTTTACGAGCCTTGGCGCTTAAAGCAGACCAAGGCGTCTCCATATCAATGCCAGATTCCTCGGATACCGATGTGAGAAGTCTTGAGAAATATTCGCTGACCGTACCGCGAGACCACGGCGCAATAACTCCCTCACTTAAGCTCAGGCTGGGATCAGGGATTACCAGTTCCTCGTCAACTTCCCGCATCACTCCCAGACCAGAACAAGCCGCGCAAGCTCCAAATGGTGAGTTAAACGAAAATGAACGCGGTTCAAGTTCGTCGAATGAGAGTCCATCTTTGGCACATGCCAAATGTTCACTGAGAACAAGCTCCCTATCAGGTGCGTCCGCTTCCCGATCAACAAAATCTAGAACTACATTTCCGTGACCAAGGCCCAAGGCGGTCTCAACGGAATCAGTCATTCGCTGTCGGGATTCAGGATTCACCGTCAATCGATCAACCACAACTTCAATGGTGTGCTTATCCTGCTTTTTGAGTTTCGGAATTGCGTCGAGTGTGTAAGTCGAACCATCCACTCGAACTCGTGAGTAACCATCGATTTGTAGCTGTTTAAACACATCGAGGTACTCGCCCTTGCGCTCCCGAACTATCGGTGCCAAGACTTGGAACTTCGTCTTGGCTGGGAGCGCCAGAATTTGATCAACAATCTGCTGGGGGCTCTGGCGAGCAATGGGATCCCCACACTCAGGGCAATGCGGCTTTCCAATACGTGCATAAAGCAGGCGCAAGTAGTCATATACCTCAGTGATGGTGCCGACGGTCGAACGTGGATTGCGCGATGTTGACTTTTGATCGATAGAAACCGCAGGTGATAGGCCTTCAATGAAGTCAACATCGGGCTTGTCCATTTGGCCCAAGAACTGTCGCGCATAGGCTGAAAGGCTTTCTACATAGCGACGCTGACCCTCTGCGAAAATGGTGTCGAATGCCAAACTGGACTTACCTGATCCCGAAAGTCCCGTGAAAACGATGAGTGCATTACGAGGCAAATCTAAAGAGACATCTTTCAGGTTATGTTCCCGAGCGCCACGTATGATCAGACGTTCCACAGACTTCCCTTCACAAGGTGGCAACAAGCAGTAGTCCTAGTTTCCCACAAGAGCCTGCATTCACCCGTTGGAATATTGACCGCAAATTATGCCTACAGAGAATATGATCGAGTCATGTATTCAGGTGACGTGCATGTCGGTGGAAATGCCCAGGTGAGGGAGCTTCCAAACCTTATAGTGAGCAAATTGGCTGTTGGCCCCTACGACAACAACAGCTATCTCCTTCGGTGTCGCAAGACGGGTGCCCAACTCCTCATCGATGCCGCCGCGGAACCAGATCGTCTTAGGCATTTGATTGGCTCGGATGGTCTAACCGCCGTTATCACGACACACGCCCATGGCGATCATTGGCAAGCCTTGGCGACTGTTGTCGAGGAAACGGGTTGTCAGTCTTATGCACCATCCGCCGACATTGACGCCATTCAAGGCCCGATCACCGACCCAATGATCGACGGGCAATTCATCCACTGGGGCAATTGCGCACTGGAAGTTCTCACCGTGGGCGGCCACACAGCCGGTTGCAGCATGTTGGTCTATCGCGATCCCATGGGACATGAGCATTTATTCTCTGGTGATGCCCTTTTCCCGGGTGGAGTGGGGAAAACAACCAAGCCCCAGGACTTTGACACCTTGCTCACTGGAGTCACAGCCAAAGCATTCGATCAACTATCTGACCTCACCTGGGTCTACCCGGGCCATGGAAACGACACCACTCTTGGTCGCGAGCGCCCGCACCTGGCGGAATGGAAACAACGAGGTTGGTGATTAGTCCTCATCCGTATCTTGATCTGTGATCCGACCTGCGTGCCCAACCGCCGTTGGATCGATCCGAACCTTAATGGCTGAACCGACAAAGACTGCGATCAAAACCACTGCAATGAAGACCAAACTGACGTTCGTAGGAATTTTCGGAACCGTATCCGTTACTTCATGGAAGTAAGTAAAGAGCAACTTGAACCCGATAAAGATCAGGATGACAGAAAGCCCCAACGAGAGATAAATGAGTTTGTCAAGCAGCCCTTTGAGCAAAAAGTAAAGGGCTCTGAGACCTAAGAGTGCAAAGGCATTGGCAGCGAACACCAAATATGGTTCCTGCGTAACGCCGAAAGTTGCCGGGATTGAGTCCAACGCAAAAAGGAGGTCAGTGGAACCAATCGCGAACATGACAAGAAGGAGCGGCGTGGCCATCTTTTTGCCATTCGTTCTAATGAACAGCTTGGTGCCTTCGTAGTGGTCTGAAATGGGAACCCGCTTCTTCACCATTCGGACCATAAAGTTGTCTTGCGGGTCCGGGTCCTCATTTCGATGCCGCGCCAACTGAACACCTGTCCAAATGAGAATCGCACCAAAAACAACAAAAGTGAAACTGAATGCAGCAAGGGCTGCTGCGCCCACAGCAATGAATACCGCTCGCAAGACGAGTGCAAGGGCAACGCCAACAAGAAGTACGCGTTGATGGAGATTAGTTGGTACAGCGAACTGAGTCAGAATGATGATAAAGACAAATAGATTGTCAACGCTGAGGGATTTCTCGACTAAATAGGCAGCGAAGTACTCGGAGCCCATTTGATGGCCCTGCCAAAACCAGATGAACACACCGAACGCGATCGCAATTGCGATGTAGAAGATGGTTGAAAACAACGCCTCGCGAAACTTGACATCGTGTGGCTTTCGAGTGATCGCAAGAAAATCAGCGAGCATCAAGATGACGATTCCACCTATTGTGACCGCCCACAGACCGAGAGACACTTCCATCAGATTGGCCACCTGCCCATTTCCATCCAGCTAAAGATACACGTCTGCATCAGTCAGAGCCTGCTTCCTTCATTCCTCGCAACTCACGCTTTAGATCTGAAATTTCATCTCTCAGGCGGGCCGCCAACTCGAACTGGAGTTCACTTGCCGCAAGATGCATTTGCGCGGTTAACTCGCCAATTAACGCGACCAACTCCGTTCCGGCGGCGGACCCGCTGGACCTGCCAGCATTAGTTGATTTTCCCTTGACTTGAGCCGAAGCCAGAAGTTCCTGAGTGTCGGCATCCTCGCGCGCCAAAAGGTCGGTGATGTCCGCGATCTTCTTGCGCAATGGTTGAGGGTCCACCCCATGAGCCTCGTTGTACGCGATTTGCTTGGCCCGCCGCCGGTTAGTCTCATCGATCGCCTTGGCCATGGACGGCGTAATTTTGTCGGCATACATGTGAACCTGCCCATTGACATTTCTTGCGGCCCGTCCAATCGTCTGAATAAGCGATGTCCCAGACCTGAGGAACCCCTCTTTGTCGGCGTCCAATATCGCAACCAGCGATACTTCGGGTAAATCGAGCCCCTCGCGCAACAGATTGATGCCAACGAGTACGTCGAAGACGCCCATTCTCAACTCACGCAGCAGTTCAACCCGACGTAAGGTGTCAACTTCTGAGTGGAGGTATTCGACCCGAATGCCGTGTTCAACCAAGTAATCAGTCAGGTCCTCGGACATGCGTTTGGTCAGCGTGGTGACAAGTATTCTCTCATTTTTCGCAGTGCGGACCTTGATTTCATGAATGAGATCATCAACTTGGCCTTTGGTCGGCTTTATCACCACTTCTGGATCCACGAGTCCCGTTGGACGAATGACCTGTTCGATGACATCGCCTTGTACTGCCGTTAGTTCGTAGGGACCAGGCGTTGCTGAAAGATAGACCGCCTGACCAATGCGCTCCTCAAATTCGGGCCATCGCAAGGGTCTATTGTCCAGAGCGCTTGGCAGTCGAAAACCATGCTCGACCAACGTACGCTTGCGACTGGCATCGCCCTCAAACATAGCGCCGATCTGCGGAACGGTGACGTGTGATTCATCAATCACTACAAGGTAATCCTCGGGGAAATAATCGATGAGGCAGTTGGGTGCACTTCCCGGCTCGCGCCCATCAAAAAAGCGACTGTAATTTTCAATGCCAGAGCAGAACCCAACCTGCTGCATCATTTCTATGTCAAAGGTTGTTCGCATTTTCAGGCGTTGCGCTTCTAATAACTTCCCTTGGGCCTCGAGCTCAGGGACGCGAATTTCAAGCTCCTGTTGAATCTCACCAATTGCCCGTGACATGCGCTCCGGCCCTGCTACATAATGCGAAGCAGGAAAGACATACATCTCATCATCTTCCGTCAAGATCTCGCCCGTGAGCGGGTGAAGGGTCATCATCCGTTCAATTTCATCGCCGAACATTTCAATGCGCACTGGATTCTCTTCATAGACGGGGAAGACCTCGATCGTGTCCCCTCGAACTCGAAACGTTCCACGACTGAATGCAATGTCATTACGTGCGTATTGAATGCCCACGAGGGCCCGCAAAATTCCATCACGTGGATATTCCTCCCCCACACGCAATCGCAGCATTCGATCCACGTACTCCTGCGGTGTACCTAATCCATATATGGCGGACACAGTCGCTACCACCAGTACATCGCGACGTGTGAGCAAACTGTTCGTTGCTGAATGCCGAAGTCGTTCCACTTCTTCATTGACGCTGGAGTCTTTCTCAATGAACGTGTCAGTTTGAGGTACGTATGCTTCCGGTTGGTAGTAGTCGTAATACGACACAAAATATTCAACGGCATTATTAGGCAAAAGTTCTTTGAATTCCGTTGCCAACTGTGCGGCCAGTGTCTTGTTCGGGGCCATGACCAATGTTGGTCTCTGCAATTTCTCCACCAGCCAAGCCGTGGTGGCGCTCTTGCCTGTCCCTGTGGCGCCAAGCAGGACAGAATGCTTCTCACCCGAATTGATGCGTTTGACCAATGCATCAATGGCTGCTGGCTGGTCTCCCGAAGGCTTGAAGTCCGAGACAACTTCAAAAGGTGCAACGGTTCGCTGTAGGTCAGTTACGGGACGCGTCACGGGCTAAGACTACGCGGATGGCCTTGAGCTGCCTGCTCAACGATTCGCGTCCACGCCGAACCGCAGCGATTGATCAACTCCGCACGTGTGCCATCGTTGGGAATCACTAAGTCTGCGGCATCTAATCGCGTGGCTCGTGAAGTTTGCCGGTTGATTCGATTCCTAGCGTCGGACTCACTGAGACCACGTGAGTCCACGAGGCGTGCAACTTGGGTTTCCACGTCAGTGTCAACAACCAGGACAAAATCACATAACTCTTGGGAGTTGGTTTCAACCAAGAGCGGCATGTCGTAGACCACTATGCGGTCTGCGGGAACCTCAGCGATGATTTGTTCGGCCCGCTCACGAATTTGCCAATGCATAATCTTGTTGAGTTTTGCCGTGTTGACCTCTGTGTCAAAGGCCCGCTCGGCCAAAAGCGAACGATTCAAATTCCCCTCAGAGTCCAGGATGTCATCACCGAAATTTTGTTGTAGAACGGATAGCACGGGTGAACCAACACTTGTCAGAGTGCGTGCGATTTCGTCAGCATCAACAACAACGGCGCCATGCTCCTGAAAGCATGACGCCACCGTTGATTTACCCGATCCAATTCCGCCGGTCAGACCGACAACAAAAGGCATGGGTGTTTAGTCGTTGTTCAACTTATCGCGCAGTTCCTGAAGCGCGCTGTCCGTGGACAGGGTTCCCTCAGTATCCTCACTGCCTGATGCTGATGAGTAGGAATTGGCATCGCCTGATTCCACGGCCGCCGCTTGATCTGCTTCCTTGGCTTCAGACATCTGCTTGCGGTGCGCTTCCCAACGAGCATGGGCGTCAGCGTATTCCTTCTCCCACTCGGTGCGCTGCTCTTCAAAGCCGGCTTTCCATTCACCAGTTTCAGGATCAAATCCTTCAGGACCCGTGTAATTTCCAGCTTCATCGAATGCCGGTGCCATGCCATACAGATAAGGATCAAATTCCTCGACCGCCTGGGCATCGGAGGAATCATTTGCCTGCTTGAGTGACAGAGAAATCCGTCGACGTTCGAGATCAATGTCAATAACCTTGACAAAAATATCATCATTGACCTGAACAATCTGCTCAGGCATCTCAATGTGACGCTCAGCGAGCTCAGAGATATGGACGAGACCCTCGATGCCTTCATCGACACGCACGAATGCTCCGAAAGGAACAAGCTTTGTGACCTTGCCCGGTACGACCTGGCTGATGCCGTGGGTTCGAGCGAAATGCTGCCAGGGGTCCTCTTGAGTGGACTTGAGTGACAGAGAAACGCGTTCGCGATCCATGTCGACCTCAAGTACCTCGACGGTGACTTCCATGCCAACTTCAACCACCTCGGATGGATGATCAATGTGCTTCCATGAGAGCTCCGAGACGTGCACAAGACCGTCAACGCCACCGAGATCCACGAAAGCACCAAAGTTCACGATGCTCGAGACAACACCCTTGCGGATCTGTCCTTTTTGCAGTTGATTCAAGAACGTCTGTCGGACTTGACTCTGAGTCTTCTCGAGATAGGAACGGCGCGAGAGAACAACGTTGTTGCGGTTCTTGTCGAGTTCAATGATCTTGGCTTCGAGGACCTTGCCAACATATGGCTGCAGGTCACGGACGCGTCGCATCTCCACCAACGATGCTGGTAGGAACCCACGGAGGCCAATGTCAACGATCAAACCGCCCTTGACAACCTCAATGACCATACCCTCAACGACGCCATCTTCCTCTTTGATTTTCTCAATGGTGCCCCAAGCTCGCTCATACTGGGCGCGCTTCTTGGACAGGATCAGACGTCCTTCTTTGTCTTCCTTGGTCAGTACCAGCGCTTCGACCGTGTCGCCCACGGAAACGACCTCACCTGGGTCGACATCGTGTTTGATGGAGAGCTCGCGGGATGGGATAACGCCTTCGGTTTTGTAACCGATGTCAAGAAGAACTTCGTCGCGGTCAACTTTGACCACGGTGCCTTCAACGACGTCGCCGTCATTGAAATATTTGATGGTTGCATCAATGGCGGCCAAGAAATCCTCGGCGGTGCCAATATCGTTGATTGCGACCTGAGTAGTAGTAGTTGTCGATGTCATGGAGAAATGTGCTCCGGTGGATAGATGTTATGGATGCTTTTCACCCCTTGTCGTGAGGAATTCTCTGTCTGATTCCCAAGGCGATAAGCCATACGAGCCTAACGGTTCACGAATTCTCAATGTGCAGCGGCATCCCAATTCGCCCCTGAACCAATGTTGACATCCATGGGCACGGTCAATTCAACCGCGCCTTCCATTTCTGTTCGGACAAGCTCGCTCACGGGAGCCAACTCACCAGGGGCGATTTCCAACACAAGTTCATCGTGCACTTGCAACAAGAGCCTGCTGGTGAATCCCGCTCGGGAAAGCGCAGCTTCAACTTTAAGCATCGCAATTTTGACAATATCCGCCGCACTTCCCTGAATGGGAGCATTCAATGCCATGCGCTCGGCGATTTCGCGTCGCTGTCGATTATCGCTATTGAGATCGGGCAGGTGCCTTCTTCGGCCGAAAATTGTCTCGGTGTAGTTGTTCTGGCGCGCCTCGTCGACGACTTTGCCCAAGTAATCCCGAATG
>JBDQMZ010000122.1:0-9487 GCA_040261955.1 Candidatus Nanopelagicales bacterium | reverse complement strand
TCGACGGCATGGTTTGGCACCTCGATGTCGGCTCGTCGCATCCTGGGGCTGGAGTAGGTCCCAAGGGTTGGGCTGTTCGCCCATTAAAGCGGTACGCGAGCTGGGTTTAGAACGTCGTGAGACAGTTCGGTCCCTATCCGCCACGCGCGTAAGAGTCTTGAAGAGACCTGTCCCTAGTACGAGAGGACCGGGACGGACGAACCTCTGGTGTGCCAGTTGTCCTGCCAAGGGCACGGCTGGTTTGCTACGTTCGGTAGGGATAACCGCTGAAAGCATCTAAGCGGGAAACCCGCTCTAAGATAAGGGCTCTCACAGGGTTAACCTGGTAAGGACCCCAGTAGATGACTGGGTTGATAGGCCGGAAGTGTAAGTGCAGTAATGCATGTAGCTGACCGGTACTAATAGTCCGAGGACTTGCCTCATATATAAATTGCACTCGCGTCCACTGTGCGGTTCCCGAGATTCGGTCGGGAACCTTCTCCAATAGGAGAAAACCAATTGAAATCTCCATAGAGTTTCGGCGGTCATAGCGAAGGGGAAACGCCCGGTTCCATTCCGAACCCGGAAGCTAAGCCCTTCAGCGTCGATGGTACTGCGCGGGTGACTGCGTGGGAGAGTAGAACGCCGCCGGACATTTTTTCTAAAGGCCACCTCAGGGTGGCCTTTAGTGTTTCTACGGCCATGTAAATTTTGTCCACCACTATGCTTCATCTGTAATTCAATAGCGATCATGCCTGAGCCCAATCTCAGTGCGGAGGAAACCGGAGTCCCCATGTCTGAGGAAAGGCGCACAGAGCGCTCGCAAAAGCCACCATCGAGGGGAAGCAGTTCCGGCCGGCCTCGGTCGGATAAGCCTCGGTCGGATAAGCCTCGGTCGGATAAGCCTCGGTCGGACCGCCCTGCCAACCGCAGCACTGGCTCTGGATCTGGTGCCCGTGATGGAGCTCGGCGTGATTCGCGTGATTCGCGTGATTCACGGAGCAGAACGTCCGAGCGACCAACGAGTTATAAGAGGGCTGAGGACTCTGAGCGTCCAGAGCGGGGTCCTTGGTTGGATGAGTCGATCCTATTCGAGGATTTAGATAAATCCGTTCGTTTCGAACTCCACACCTTGCCAGAGACATTGCAGGAAAAGGTTGGGCGTTATTTGCTTGCGGCGGAGAATGCGGTTGCCGACGATGACCTTAAGTCAGCTCTGGCATATGTTCGTTACGCAAAGAAGATTGCCGGTCGAGTTTCAGTGGTGCGTGAGTCTGCTGGTGTCATCGAATACCTTGCAGGAGAGTACGCCGCGGCACTGAATGAGTTCAGGGCCGTTCGTCGAATGACTGGCTCAAATGATTTCGTTGCCATGATGGCCGACTGTGAGCGGGGATTGGGTAGACCGGAGAGGGCTATTGAATTTCTCAAGTCTGTCCCGATGGATAAATTGTCCCAAGAGACCCAAGTCGAGGCCTTGATCGTGGCGGCTGGGGCAAGGGCAGATATGGGCCAGGTTGATGCTGGTTTGATCTTGCTGAACATTCCAGCTCTTAAGTCCTTGCCAGCAGGGGATCTGCGAGCTCGTTTGCAGGAGGCGTATTCAAATCTCTTGGAACAGGCAGGCAAGGTGGATGAAGCGCAGTTATGGCGCGCAAAGGCGCTGAAGTCAGACGTTAACGGGGTGACGTCCTTTAGCCGCGCTGATGAAGATGATGAAGTGAGCATTGAGATGCTCGGTGAGGTCGACTAACCTTTAGTTTCCAGCCATCGCCAGATGCCCTGCACCTGAGCTTCGGCGCTGCTCAACTCTTCGAATTTATCGGCGACTGCTTTATTGGCAAAGAATTCTGAGTTATTTGCTCGGTCCTTCTCCTGCGCTAGCAGCACCGCGTGGTCGAGATCGAGGCCATTGAGGTGAGCATCAGTCACCCACTCCACCCAGTAATTCAGTTGCTGGATGGATTGACCAAAGATGACATCGACATCATCGACCGGCCCAAAATGGCTGAATAGCAGTCGTTTTGGTCGAACTGCTTTCATTGCTTCTATGGAATTGATGGCTAGGTCAAAGTCAAAGTCTGGTGGAGGCGTGGCTGGACGAATGCTGCTGGTCTCTGGTACGTAGACACCTGCGGCATCCCCTGTGTAGAGGTCTCCGGTAATTGAGTCCACTAAAGCGACATGGTGCGAGGCATGTCCAGGGTTGTGAAAAGACTCGAGGTGTCTACCGGCCCCAAGATCGATTCGATCGCGTGCGCCGAGCGCTTTAATTCGCTCAGGATCAGATGCAAGCAATGGCCCAAAGAAGGTGTCCATTCGATCGCCAAAGACCCGGTATGCGCTCGCTACCAATTTTGTGGGATCCGCCAAATGTCGAGCGCCCCTTTCATGGACAACGATCTCGGCATTGGGAAATGCTTTGGCAATGTCACCAACACCTCCGGCATGGTCAAGATGGATGTGCGTCACAACGATTGAGGCAAGGTCGTTTCGGGACACACCCAAATGTTCAAGGGCCTGGATGACTACAGGCGCGCACAAAGCTGAACCGGTCTCGATCAACGCTGGCTTGTCAGATGCAATGAGATAACTTGATGTAATTCCGGTGTAGCCGCCCATGAGGGTATCGATGGCGAATA
The DNA here is from genome assembly GCA_040261955.1 of Candidatus Nanopelagicales bacterium. GTDB lineage: Bacteria > Actinomycetota > Actinomycetes > S36-B12 > S36-B12 > UBA4592. Next base: position 6,866 of record JBDQMZ010000122.1, on the reverse strand, counting down.
CTTGGTCCCCCAAGTCTTGGATTAGCTCATTGTCCACAGGCGCTGACATGACGTCCACTGTGTCATAGATTCGGTACTCTTTTCTGGACATCCTCGAAATGATCTGAGCTCACGAGCGAGGAGTTGAAAATGCACAACAAAGTAGAGATTACGGGGAGGCTGGGAAGTAACGTCACGACGCGGATTTTGCCCAGCGGTGACGAGGTGACCTCTTTTACCGTAATCGTAGAAAGGCCCGAAAAGGAGCGGGTGGGATCGACAAAGGTGGATACCATCCCTTGTCAGACGTTCAGAGTCTCTGTTGCCTCGAAAGTTTCAGGGTTGGATGTGGGGACAGTCGTAACGGCCCGGGGTGTCCTTCGAAGACGGTTTTGGAAAGTGCCGAGCGGACTGGGCAGTGCAATGGAAGTCGAGGTTCGTAGCTTGAAGCGCGCATAGGTGTGCGGCTGGGTGCAGGCCTCATTAGAGTTGGACCATGATTCCTGCCGATGAGATCTTCTCCACCTCAGATGAAGGTTTGAAGATTGTGGGGGAGCTGCCGCCCATGATTCAACGCGGACCGGGTGTTTTCCTTGACCCGATTGAGTCCGCGATTGAGGCAATTGCGGCGGGTCGGCCCGTGGTCGTCATCGATGACGAAGACCGCGAAAATGAAGGGGACCTGATTTTTGCCGCGTCAAAAGCGACGCCTGAAATGACGGCTTTCATGATCCGCTACACATCCGGCTATATCTGCGTGGCAATGACAGGCGCATCGTTGGACCGGTTGGGCTTACCACCCATGACCGCAATCAATGAGGACCGCAAGGGCACGGCCTACGCGGTATCGGTCGATGCTCGCGATGTTGAATCAACGGGCATTTCGGCCAAGGACCGTGCCCACACGATCAAGGTGTTGGCTGACTCGGCCACGGAACCATTTGAATTGACGCGCCCAGGGCATGTCATGCCCCTGAGGGCAGCGGCGGGAGGCGTGCTTCGTCGCCCTGGTCACACAGAGGCCACGGTTGATCTTGCGCGCCTTGCCGGCTTGACGCCCGCAGGTGCACTGTGTGAGTTGGTCAATGACGACGGCACCATGATGCGCGCCCCGCGATGCAGGGAATTCGCTGATGAACACAATCTCGTGATGATCTCCATCGCGGATTTGATCAAGTACCGGCGTAAACATGAGTCACAGGTGACACTTGTCGCCGACGTGGAATTGCCCACCGAATTCGGCGAGTTCCGAGCAGTGGGCTACCGCAGTGATATCGATGGCACAGAACACATTGCGCTCATCGCTGGAGATATCGCCGATGGCCAAGACATTCTCGTGCGCGTTCACTCGGAATGTTTGACAGGCGATGTCCTTGGCTCATTGAAGTGTGATTGCGGGCCTCAACTACACGCAGCAATGCGGAGAGTGGCACAGGAGGGCCGAGGAGTCGTCTTGTACGTCAAAGGGCATGAAGGCCGTGGCATCGGGCTCTTGGACAAATTGCGCGCATATGAACTTCAACAAAAAGGCCTCGATACTGTTGATGCAAATCTAGAACTTGGGTTGCCTGCCGATGCGCGAGACTATGGCACCGGGGCGCAAATCCTTGCTGATTTGGGCGTGAAGTCAATGCGCCTTTTGACCAATAACCCCACGAAACGTGCTGGGCTTGAAGGATATGGACTCTCCATCGTTGAAAGAGTCCCTCTATTGATCGAGCCCAATGATCACAACGCGAGGTACATGACCACGAAGATTGATCGAATGGGTCATGAGCTCGGATAGCGTGAGTGACGGCGCCCTATCACCGGGCGCCCCCGTGGGTTCTCCGTATGACTGGTACCTCAGAGCAACCGAATTGCTGAACTCCGGAAACAGCAATGCGGCTGCCATTCTTTTCACTCGATTGCGCGAGGAAGACAGTTCCCCTGCCGTGCTCGAGGGGCAGGGCAGGGCGCTCTTTGACGGTAAGCGTTACGCCGAGGCGGCAGAGGTGTTGCAGGACCTCGTCGACCTGTCTCCGGACAACGACTACGCACACTTTGCATTGGGACTGTCCCTATGGCGCCTTCAAGAGTTCGTGCGCGCCCGTGATCATCTTGCTATGGCATTCGTCATGCGACCTGATCGCAGTGAATATGGCACTGCTCTGGCGCAGGTGAAAGCGACACTGCGAAGTCGAATCGAAGGCGGTATGCCTTTAAATGGACCGATCAAAGGGCAGGACACTCTGTGAGCGCTCTGGATCCAGTTACTGGAATCAAGACCGACAGTGCCCACTCGCAACCGTTGGCCCAGCGTTTTGACTGCATCCTTTTTGATCTAGACGGTGTGCTTTACCGGGGCTCCCAAGCGATCAAGGGCGCCTCGGAAACAATGAAAACTTTGGTGACCATGCACATCGGGCGCAGTTTTATCACGAATAATGCGTCAAAAACCCCGGCACAAGTTGCAGCCCACCTGCGTGAACTTGGAATTGACGCGGCTCCGATTGACGTTGCCACATCTCCACAATCGGCTGTGCAAGTGTTGGAAGACTTTGTCGCGCAAGGGCGGGTGTCCGCGAGAGCGCGGGTTTATGTCGTGGGCGGCGAAGGCATCGAGTGGGCCCTGCATGATGGTGGATTTGAGTCAACGCGGGATCCCGAGGGCTGCCAGGTGGTCATGCAAGGTTTTGGTCCCTTAGTTTCGTGGAGCGAGTTGGCCGAAGCCGCCTACCTCGTTGCAAACGGCGCGCTCTGGATTGCGACCAATTTGGACTCAACATTTCCCACCGACAAAGGAATCGCTCCAGGCAATGGCTCATTGGTTAATGCTGTTGCGGCTGCAGCGGGGCGCGGCCCTGACGGCGTTGGTGGAAAGCCAGCACCGGCACTCCTTGAATTTGCGCTTGAGCAATCGGGCGCTCACTACCCGCTCATGGTGGGGGATCGTTATGACACGGATATAGCGGGGGCCATCGCGGTGGGTATCCCGAGCTTGCTGGTCCTCTCAGGTGTTTGTGGCGCACAAGAGGTGTGGATCTCGGATCTGCGTTCGGATTACTTGGCCGAGGACGTCACCGCGTTGATTGAGACTTACCCGGACATTGACTTGCACGGGGACAGTGCAACATGTGAAGGGGCGATTGCCACGTTAAATCGTGCGGATAGGTCAGCGAAAGTTTCAGGAGGCAGCGAGATCAACGGCCTCCGTGCGTTAGATGCATTAAAATGGCAACTCCTCGAGGAAGGTTTCGCCGGGTGTGCTCGGGGGTCTGATATCGCTCAGATTGTGAGAGTGGAGTGGCCAGATTCAGGTTTGCTCGAGGGCAAAGAGTGTTAGAGCTGTGAGCGAAGGATAATAGGGACATGCTTGAAGGATTACCCAGTATCGGGGCGCTGAAGAATTATCTTGAACTTGCCACAGGCTTGACCGAGGTGACGGCATCAAAAGCCAGGGATGCCGCATTTGCCCTCATCGCGCAGGGCATGTCACTTGGGACCAAGCAGCCGGCGGAGGTTGCCGCATCGGTTCAGCAGGCGGCGGATGACCTTGTGGCCATGAGTAAGACGAATCGAGACATGCTCGTTGGAATGATCCGAACTGAAGTTGACAGAACGGTCGGCCGCATGGGGTTCGTTCGCGAGGATGAATTAGCTGCACTTCGTGCACGTGTTGAGAAACTGGAAGCTGCAAGCCAGGAACAAACTGTAAATGGCAGCACATTCGCTCACGAATCTGACGAGTCAGAAGTCAAGTCTGACAACGAAGGCGAGCCGCAGGAGCCAATCGTTAAAAAGAAAAAGGTGATCGTCAATGAGTAGCGAAGGCTTCGAGGTTCGGGACGTAGACGTTGAGGTCTCCGAACTCGAGGAAACCAGTGCACCGATTCCCGATGAAACACCAGTGGTTGAAGCAGATTCCGGTGATGATCCTGAGGGCGATGTCATGCTCTTGGCCGAAGCCACGGATCCCGATCTCGTTCTGCCGGTATGGGAAGCAACTGGGAATGTCGAAGTTGATCAGGCCTTAGAAATGATTCAACTCCTTGATTCCGAAGATGTGCATCAGCACCCAGAAGTTCTCGGGGAAGTGCACTCTCAACTCCATGGCCTTATGTCACAACTTGATAGGTAAGTGTGCGACGCCTTGATGCTGAGCTAGTAACTCGAGGACTTGCGCGGTCACGCGCAGAGGCTCAACTGGCAATCACTGAAGGTCGAGTTGTAGTCGAGGGCATGCCAGCAACCAAAGCTGCACGGACCGTGTCACCGCAGTCCAGTATCAAGCTCGTTGAATTAGAAAAGTCTTATGTGTCGAGGGGCGCTTTCAAACTGATCGGGGCACTGGATGCCTTTGGCATTGATGTTGCCGGTGCGGTGGTACTCGATGCAGGGGCTTCAACGGGTGGATTCACCGAGGTCGTTCTCGAGCGGGGTGCGGCACAGGTATTAGCCGTCGATGTTGGATACGGGCAACTTGCTTGGTCGCTGCGCTCTGATGATCGGGTGGTCGTGATGGAACGCACGAATGTACGGCACCTTGAACCTGAAATGTTGTCCGTGGTGCCCAATTTGATTGTCGCGGACCTGTCGTTCATCTCCCTTACGTCAGTACTTCCTGCTTTGTCCAAAGTAGTGGCACCGTCCGGCGAGATGGTGCTGATGGTCAAGCCGCAATTTGAAGCGGGCAAGGCAATCGTGAATGCGCATCACGGAGTCATCAAAGACCTAGAGGTACGGGTTTCATGTGTTGTGAAAGTCGCACAATGTGCCATTGATGCTGGTTGGTTAGTCGCTGGTATCGCGGCCAGCCCGCTGCCGGGGCCAAAAGGTAATGTCGAGTATTTTCTGTGGCTTAGCCACAGCTTCGATGTTCTGGCTATGCAGACGGGCGAAGATGCAGCAGACTTAGAGGTGCTGGTCAGCCAAGCTGTCGCATTGGGACCATCATGAGTAGCCAAGGGAGGTGTTTCCATGAGTCATCGCGATAGAGACGGTGGCAGTCCAGGGGAGTCACCTCTGCGCGCACCGTCTCGGGTCCACATCGTTACCAATAGCCAGTCCGAACAAGCAAGGAGTCTCGAGGCTCGTGCGCGGCAGGGACTGGAGTCGCAGGGCATTGCGGTGAGCATTGAGCCAACTGACTCTGAAGTCGGTCCCGTTGGCCTTGATGTTCACAGGGATGCCGGTCTGTCTGCACAAGACCTGATTCTGGTGCTGGGCGGCGACGGCACCATGTTGCGCGCGGCAGAAGTTAGTCGGGCCTCAGGGGCCGCAATTTTAGGTGTCAACCTCGGCCACGTTGGCTTCCTCGCTGAAGCCGAGCACGAGGACATCAACTTTGTCATTGAATCCATTGTTCAGGGAAATTGGGTTGTTGAGGAACGAACTGCCCTCGATGTTTCGGTCATGGGCAATCCCAATAGCGGGTCCGCTCCAATCATTGCCTCAACGTGGGCCTTGAACGAGATCAGTGTGGAAAAACAGGCGCGAGAGAAAATGATCAGCGTCCTGGTTGACGTCGACCACAGGCCTTTGAGCAGGTGGGGGTGCGATGGCGTCATTTGTGCTACTCCAACCGGATCTACCGCCTATGCATTCTCAGCGGGCGGGCCAGTGATCTGGCCCGAGGTGAGGGCTTTGCTGTTGGTTCCGATCAGTGCCCATGCGCTGTTTGCCCGCCCATCGGTTATCGCACCGACAAGCGTGATTGGTCTTGATCTTGCACATGATTCACCTGCAGTTCTGTGGGCTGATGGACGTCGAATGCTCAACCTTGATGGCGGGTGCCGCATTGAGGTTAAAGCCCATGCGTCCCCTGTTCGATTCGCCCGATTAATCACAGCACCATTCACCGATCGACTGGTTGCGAAATTTGAGTTGCCCATCGATGGTTGGCGTGGGAAAAAATAATCATGATCGAGTCTCTGGAAATTCGGAATCTCGGTTTAATCGACGCAGCAGAAATTGAATTCTGTTCTGGATTAACCGTCATCACCGGTGAAACAGGCGCAGGAAAGAGCATGGTTCTCAATAGTGTGAACCTGCTCAGTGGGCGCAGGGGTGGTGCTGACCTTGTCACGTCGGGTGCGACCACTTGCCATGTAACAGCAAGCTTCATGGTTTCTGACATCTGGGTTAATTCACATCATCAGGAACTGCAAGATCGTGGCGCTGAACTGGAGCCAGGTGTTGAGGAAACTGAATTCTCGCTATTGGTCTCACGCGAGGTCTCCTCACAGGGACGTAGCAAGACCTTTCTCGGTGGCAGACAAGTTCCATTAGGTGCGCTCAGTGATTTTGGGGATTCGCTGATTGCGATTCATGGTCAGGCCGAGCAGCAGTTGTTGAGGGATCCTGATTCCCAGCGCGAGCTCATCGATCGGGCCGGGGGCGAGAAACTCAGGCAGGCCCTCGCCGTGTATCAAGAAGCTCGAACTTCATGGCGTTCACTTCGCAAGCGCCGTCAAAATTTAATGGCTAGCCGCTCGGAGAATGAGTTAAAACTGCAAGTGTTGCAACTTGGAATCGCTGAGATCGAAAGTGTGGACCCGCTTAACGGAGAAGACGCTGAGATCGAGGCTCAGTTGCAGGTGATGCGTAATTCTTCTGACTTGAGAGATGCCACAGCCCTTGCGAATGAAGCACTTGGAGGATCCGATGCTCACCCAGGCGGCGTGATCGGTGGATTAGAGCAGGCGCTTCGAGAATTGGAACGCGCGCGAGCCATGGACCCGCTTCTGGAGCCATTTGTCGCGAGGTTGAAAAGCGGAATATCAGAAACGCTTGATATCGACGCCGAGATCTCGCAGTATCGGAGCAACCTAGAGGTGGATCCGGCTGTCCTCGAAGCACTCGAGCAGCGTTATGCCGCAATCAAAAATTTGTGCAAGAAATATGGG
>JBDQMZ010000121.1:0-11066 GCA_040261955.1 Candidatus Nanopelagicales bacterium | reverse complement strand
TCGGCTCTCCCGGTGGAGCGTCTAAGCTCGAAGGCCAGAAATTCGATGCGCCGCTGTTGGCAAGTGTGCCGCCCCAGACGCACGACGAATAGTTCACAACCCTCTGGTGGAAGTCAATCGTTGGTCAACGCTCCCAGATTTCCCCTGGGACACCTTGGCGCCCTATGCGAAAAAGGCCCGTGAGTTTCCCGGTGGAGCCATCGACCTATCTGTCGGGACTCCAGTTGACCCCACTCCAGAAGTTGTCGTGCGGGCGCTACAGGCCCATGCCAACGCGCCGGGTTATCCCACGACCATCGGTATCCCTGAGTTAGGTGAGAGCGTCCTCGATTGGGCGCATGAAGTTCTGCACGCTCCCAGGGACACCGGATTTTTGCCAACTATTGGCTCCAAGGAAATTGTCGCGGCTCTGCCCAACCTGTTGGGATTTGGACCGGGTGACACGATCGTCATCCCTGAGATCGCATACCCCACGTACGCGGTGGGAGTCATTGCAACGGGGGCAAGTCTCGCTGTCACCGATTCTCCCGAGTCTGTTGAGCAACCAGTTTCCATGGTCTGGCTGAATTCACCGAGTAATCCGACGGGAGCTGTTCTCAGTAGCGATCGGCTGCGAGAAATTATTGCCTGGGCCCAGTCAAACGGTGTGATAGTGGTCAGTGATGAGTGCTATTTCGAACTTGGTTGGGACCAAACCCCCACTTCAGTTCTTGATGTTGCGGTTAACGGTGGAGACCTCACGGGATTACTGGCAGTTCATTCACTTTCCAAGCGTTCCAATATGGCCGGGTACCGTTTCGGTTTCATTGCTGGAGATGCCGAATTGACCTCACGGCTTCTGGGGATTCGCAAACATTTGGGCATGATGGTGCCCACTTTTGTGCAGAACGCGGCGATTGCGGCCTATCGCGATGATCGGGAAATAATTACTCAACGTGAGCGATATCAAGCCCGACGCGAAATTCTTCGGAGTGCATTTGCCGCAATTGGGTTTGATATTCGTCACAGTCAGGCAGGTCTTTACCTGTGGGCAACGCGGGGATCTGACTGTTGGGAAAGTGTTGCTGAACTCGCCGAGTTGGGAATTGTCGTGACTCCAGGTGCTTTCTATGGGGAAAAAGGTGCGAATTTCATCAGGATTGCCCTGACTGCAACTGATGCTGATGTTGCTGAAGCAGCACATCGACTCAATTCATGAGCGGCTCCTTGCCTTGAGGTGGATTTTCTCTCGCACCCGAATGTGGGTACGCTCGGATGGTGACCGACTATCGACTCGAGTACCCCGCCGGCGAATTGCCACTTGATCAAATTCCCTCCACCGAAGGTGAAAGTGGATTGGCCATTGGTTCGTTGTTGAAGTCAACAGGTCATGTCACCCTTGACCCTGGATTTGTCAACACAGCTTCATGCAAGTCCGCCATTACATTTATTAATGGCGATGAAGGAATCCTGCGATACCGCGGGTACCCCATCGATCAGCTCGCTGAGAAGTCCACTTTCCTTGAGACTTCTTATCTGTTGATTTACGGGAACCTTCCGACATCTGAACAACTTTCTGAGTTCAGCGGACTCATAACTCAGCACACCATGCTGCATGAAGACCTGCGCCGATTCTTTGATGGGTTCCCCCGGGATGCGCACCCAATGCCTGTGCTGTCCTCCGCCGTTTCTGCACTGTCAACTTTTTATCAGGACTCACTTGATCCATTTGATCAAGAGCAGGTGGAGATTTCAACGGTTCGCCTCCTGGCGAAGGTGCCCACCATTGCGGCATACGCCTACAAAAAGTCCGTGGGCCAGCCCATGTTGTACCCAGATAATTCACTGGGATTCATTGAGAACTTTTTGCGCATGACTTTCGGTGTCCCGGCCGAGGAATTCATCGCGAACCCCGTTGTTGTCCGGGCGCTTGATCAACTGTTCATCTTGCACGCAGACCATGAGCAGAACTGCTCAACTTCGACTGTGCGGTTGGTGGGTTCATCCCACGCCAACCTGTTTGCCAGTGTTTCCGCAGGTATTAACGCGCTCTTTGGGCCCCTGCACGGTGGCGCGAATCAATCAGTGCTCGAGATGCTTGAAGGTATTCATGCTTCGGGTGGGGGAGTGAATCACTTCATTCGGCAGGTGAAGAATCGTGAAGATGGCGTCAAACTCATGGGCTTTGGACACCGGGTTTATAAGAATTACGACCCGCGTGCGGCAATCGTTAAAAAGACCGCCTATGAAGTTCTTGAGTCACTCAATGTGAGCGATCCGCTCCTTGACATCGCCCTGCGGCTTGAAGCTGTCGCTCTGGAAGATGAATACTTCATCGAGCGCAAGCTGTACCCGAACGTTGATTTCTACACTGGTTTGATTTACAAGGCCATGGGGTTCCCAACCCGCATGTTCACCGTGTTGTTTGCACTGGGCCGTCTTCCAGGCTGGATTGCCCAATGGCGCGAAATGATCGAGGACCAAGAAACAAAAATCGGCCGTCCCCGCCAGGTGTATATCGGTGAGACGTTCCGCGATTACCCCAACTAGGCCTCGCCGAGATTTGATTCCCCCTAGTGCAGTGCTGAGTTAAGCCCGCCCCACGTTCCCGTGCGAGCGACAACTTCGACACCACCAGTTTGTGAGTTACGTCGAAAAAGAAGGTCAGCGGCACCAGAGAGTTCACGCGCCTTAACAACCGTGGAATCAGGAAGTTGCACCTTTGTACCGGCAGTTACGTACAGTCCGGCTTCGACAACACAGCGATCACCCAGTGAAATGCCGATACCAGCATTGGCGCCGATCAAACATTCAGATCCAACCGTGATCATTTCCTGACCGCCTCCGGAGAGGGTGCCCATGATTGATGCTCCGCCGCCAATATCTGAGCCCTCCCCGACGATTACGCCTGCGGAGATTCGTCCTTCAACCATTGACGTGCCCAGGGTCCCGGCGTTGAAGTTGACGAATCCTTCATGCATGACCACAGTGCCAGCTGCAAGGTGAGCGCCGAGGCGAACGCGATCCGCGTCTGCGATGCGAACTCCGCTCGGAGTGACGTAATCGACCATGCGAGGAAACCTGTCGATTCCTAGCACCGTGAGTTGTTGACCGCGTGCGCGAGCTCGCAAGCGAATCTCAGAAACTCGCTCCACTGGCACTGGACCGATGTTGGTCCACGCCACCAGGTTGAGAATGCCAAAGATTCCATCCATATTGATGGACCTCGGTGGCGCGAGCCGGTGCGAGAGCAGGTGAAGGCGCAGGTACGCGTCGGCTGCGTCCGTGGGGGGCGCAGATAAATCGGTGATCACGGTTCGGATACCCGTGACATTCACTCCACGGAGTTCATCATGAACTGTGGCAGCATCAAGTCCAGGAACATCATGCGGTGTTTCACCAAGAGTTGGATTGGGGTACCACACATCAAGGAGAGTGTCCCCCGAATAGGTGGCCAAGCCCAGTGCGCTTGCAGGTCCTGCGATTTTTGTGTCAGTCACCGGACTACCGTATCCACGTGGGTGAAATTATTCAGAAGGTGTCGCTGCCAACCGGCGGCGAGTTGGCTGAGTTGACGGCTGCGCTCATTGACATTCCCAGTGAGTCACACAACGAAAAGGTGCTCGCTGATGCAGTTGAGCAGGCGCTAAAGAGCGCCGAGCATCTGAGTGTGCATCGGATTGGGCATAACGTGATTGCCACAAATCACAATGCCCATGGGGTGCGCGTCATTCTGGCTGGACACCTCGACACTGTGCCGGCCAACAACAATCTTCCCAGCAGGATTGACGGCGGGCGCGTTTTTGGCTTGGGAGCCTGTGACATGAAGGGTGGGGTTGCCGTTGCCCTGCATTTGGCAACGCAGGTGGTCAGTCCGTCGGTTGACGTTACTTATATTTTCTATGAAGCTGAAGAAGTTGCCGCGGAATTCAATGGTTTGGGGCGCCTTGCTCGCGAGGCACCGGAGTTCTTGGCAGCCGACTTCGCTGTTTTGATGGAACCGAGTAATGCGAATGTTGAAGCAGGTTGCCAAGGAACGATCCGAGTTCAGGTGAGTACGCATGGGGAGCGAGCACACAGTGCCAGAAGTTGGATGGGTCGGAACGCCATCCATCAGGCACGGGAGATTCTGGGGATTCTTGAATCCTATGAACCAGCGAGAATCGTGATCGATGGTTTGGAATACCGCGAGGGACTCAATGCTGTTGGTATCGAGGGTGGAGTCGCGGGCAATGTAATCCCCGATCGCTGTGTTGTGACAATCAACTATCGATTTGCACCGGACAAGAGTGTTGAACAGGCGATCGATCACGTGGTGAATCTTTTCAGCGACTTCGATGTTGAGGTCACTGATCAAGCGCCGGCTGCCACACCTGGCCTCAGCCAACAGATTGCTCAGGATTTTCTCAGTGCAACAGGGGCACTTGTTGCACCAAAGTTTGGTTGGACAGATGTTGCCCGCTTCGCAGAAATGAAAACCCCGGCCGTGAATTACGGGCCGGGGGATCCATCACTTGCTCACTCACAGGGAGAGTTTGTTTCAATCGACGAGGTCAATCAAGTCGCCCAAACGCTAGAGGCCTGGTTGACGCGCACCCTGTGAACTATTAGCTTTTTACTGCTTCGACATCCAGTTCAATTTTCACGGTATCTCCAACGAGTACGCCACCGGTTTCAAGTGCCGTGTTCCAGGTCAGACCGAAGTCTTTGCGGCTGATTTCCGTTGAGCCTTCGAAACCAATGCGGATGCCACCCCATGGATCGGTGCTGACGCCCATGAGTTCGAATGTCACAGGGACGGTCTTGGTGGTTCCGTGGACTGTCATGTCGCCGGTCACGACGAAGGTTTCGCCGTTTGCAGCCACTGATGTTGATGTGAAGGTCAGTGTTGGGAAACTTTCAACGTCGAGAAAGTCGCCGCTCTTGAGATGGGCATCGCGGTCGTCATTGCGAGTGGTGATGGATGCGGTCATGATGGTGAGCTCCGCACTCGACTGAGAAGGATCCTCGCCGTCGAGGACAAAAGCTCCGGTGAAGTCGGTGAACGTTCCGCGGACCTTGGCAACCATCGCATGGCGAGCAGAGAATCCGATGTTGGTGTGCGAAGGGTCAATGACCCAGGTTCCCGTTGTGTTGGCTAATTCTGACATGTGTACTCCTTGGTGAGGTGTGAAATAATTGAACGTTCAACTAATGATACCCGTGGCTCTGCCAACTGTCGCAATGGGTCAATTCGTGGTGGACTAGGGCGGTGACCTTCCTTTTTGTGGTGCTGGCCATCGCGATAATCGCCGTGGCAGCTCTTGTGATCACTGGGAAGTTCGCGCCGTCCATGGGTGCGGAGAATTCAGGGGATCATGTTCCTGAGACAAACTCGGCAGGAGAGCCCACATTCGATGTCACATTACGTGGTTATCGCATGGATGAAGTCGATCAAAAGATCGAGGAAATGCAAGGAATTATCCGCGACCTAAAAGCCGACAAACAACCTGGCTGAACTCACAGCAGGACACGGCACCTAAAGAAGGAAAATTGTGAAAAAGGAACGTCTTCGCACGCTTAATCTTGATGTCACCATCAATGCATCTGTTGAAACAGTCTTTGATGCCTTTAGCGAATGGACTCAGCAGCATCAGTGGATGCTGGGTACCCGGGTAGAGGTGAGAAAAGGTGATGGTCGCAGTGTTGGCTCGGAGATTGCCGGGTGGACAGGCGCAGGCCCGATTGGGTTCTGGGACACCATGACCATCACCCATTGGGATCGGCCCTATCGGGTAGACGTACTCCACACAGGCGCCCTGGTCAAGGGAACCGGCACCATGGAGGTGGTAGCTCTGCCAGGGGGGCGCTCGCGTTTTATCTGGAGCGAGGACTTTGTCCTGCCTCTCGGTGTGCTTGGCGCGGCGGGCTGGCCGGTCGGGAAATACCCGCTTCTGGGTGGGGTGAAAAAATCCTTGACCAAATTCAAAGAGGTCGTTGAAGCGGGGGCGCTACCTACATCAGCCCTCAAATAGGGCTAAAAAGCTCACAAGTGCCCCCTAAGGGCATTGGGTGGGAACGCTTGCGGAATAATAGGTTTATTCGCCCATTGCGAATCATCAGAATAACTTGGCTGGAAGGGGACAGAACATGGCCGCGATGAAGCCACGTACCGGAGACGGACCAATGGAGGTCACCAAGGAAGGGCGCAGTTATGTTATGCGCGTTCCCCTCGAAGGCGGAGGACGCCTCGTGGTTGAGCTCAAAATGGACGAGGCAAAGGAATTGGGCGCCAAACTGCTCGAGGTTTTTGCTTAACCCGCTGGGGCTACACACCTCAAATTTCGACATGATTCCCACCCGAGAGGGTGGGAATTTTTTATGCGCTTCGCGAGCGCAGTGAGCCCATCAGAATGCCATCACCCACGGTGAGCAGCGACGGGAGCCAATCGTCGTCATGGCGCAGTTCTGCCGCTGTGTCACGCACCGCGATTGCCTCGTAATCCCTGGCCGAAGGATCAGCCATTCCGCTGGCAAAAACGCCATTGAAAATCACTAACCCACCGATGCGCAACAGTCTTTTGGCCTGCACCAAGATCGCAGGGTATTCGGCCGGATCAGCATCGACCACGAGCATGTCGTAGGCCGCATCAGAGAATCGCGGCAAGACGTCCAATGCCCGGCCAGCGATCAACCGCGTTTGTTGGTGCGGGTGGCCGAGTGATTCAAAGAGTTCGCGAGCATAGCGCTGGTATTCGGCTTCGAGGTCAATGCTGGTGAGGACACCACCTGGCGTCATACCGGCCAGGATTGAGGCACCCGATACACCTACTCCGGTTCCGACCTCAATAACTGCTTGAGCCTGCACGGACGCAGAGAGCAACTCCAGAAGCGAGGCCCCTTGATGGCTGAGGGCGTTGATTCCCAAGTCTGCGGCTCGTTCTCTGGCGGCCCGCATTTCGGTGGGACGATCCGCACTGGATTCATCGAGAAATTCTTCAGCGTAGGTGACGACCTGAGCGCTGGCAGCACTCACTCCGGCGCCTTGTCCCTGTTGTGGCATCGCTACTCCTCGGTTTCCGCGGGGTTTGACATCCCCACCTGTGACAACTTTCGGTTTGACCTTTCGGTTTAAGCCTAGTGGGAGCAGCGGGTAGGCTCAGGCTAGCAATGTAAATGTGCTGCACGAGCTGTGTGGCGTTCGCATTTAACGCCGCGATTAATTTGAGGGAGCAGTGCCTGAATGAGTGAGATTCCGCCCCCAAGTTTTGTCACGCCCCCATTGCCGCCACAGCCCGCTCCCGCGGCAGGAAAGTCAGGGACATCGCGTCGCGGTCTCGGGATCCTGGGCACCGTCACTGTCGCCACCGTCACCTCACTAATCGTGGGCGGCGTTGCAGGCTTAGGTGGCTACCTCATAGGCACCGGAATCGACCAAGGCTCAACAAACCAAAGCATCGAACTACCCGTGGCCCAGATCACCGACACCGCTGTTGAGGCGGAGATTTCCGCTATCGCAGAAGCAGTCTTGCCCAGCGTTGTATCGATTCTCATTGAGGCCGGCGATCAATCCGGCAGTGGATCTGGATTTGTTGTTCAATCCAATGGGTACATTCTCACTAACAATCACGTCGCTGCCCCAGCCGCAAATGGGGGTGAGTTAACCGTGATCTTTGACAACGGAGACAAAGCCAAAGCGACAATCGTGGGCCGGAATACGTCCTATGACCTGGCGGTACTCAAAGTTGACAAGACGGGTCTACCGGCGGCAGTTCTTGGCGATTCATCTCAGGTAAAAGTCGGGGAACTTGCCATTGCAATTGGTGCACCATTGGGACTCAATGGCACGGTGACGGCAGGAATTGTCAGTTCACTGGATCGGCCTGTCACGGCGGGGGGCAGGTCCGAACTCGCATTCATCAACGCAATTCAGACCGATGCAGCCATTAACCCCGGTAACTCCGGAGGTCCATTGCTCGATGGTGCCGGTCGCGTTATCGGGATTAACTCTGCGATCGCCACGCTTGCCGGTTCCCTCAACGCCGAGACGGGCTCCATCGGACTTGGCTTTGCAATTCCAATCAATACCGCCAAGCGAATCGCTGAGGAAATCATTGCAACGGGTGACTCCAATACGCCCATCATCGGGGTTGTTCTCAACACCGCCTACACCGGCGAAGGCGCTGAAGTTGGTGAGTTAACGGCAGATGGTCCCGCCCAGGCCGCTGGTATCAAGGCGGGTGACATCATCACGGCGCTCAATGGTCGCCAGGTCGCTGACTCAACTGAGCTAGTCGTTTCAATCAGGAGTTATGACCCGGGCGATACCGTCGATGTCACGTTCACGCGCAATGGCCAGACCCGAACAGTGTCCCTCACATTGGGTTCATCGACAAATATTGGTTAAACCCGGCTCTACTTGGTCTGGTACTGGAACCGCATGGCACTTGATCGAGACTGCGGCGTAGCCTAGACACGTGTTTGATATCGGAATCGGAGAACTCATTGCCCTCGCGGTGATTGGTTTGATGATTTTCGGTCCGGAAAAGTTGCCCAAGGCGGCAGCGGATGCTGCCAAATGGATTAAGCAGATTCGAGCAATGGCCGTTGATGCCCGCAAGGACCTGGCTGAGTCATCAGGCATCGATCTCAATGAGACTCTCAACACGGTCAAGGGCCTCGGGGACTACCACCCCAAGAAGCTGGCGAGTTCCCTCTTCACCGACGAGGACGACGATGAACCGGGCGATCGCAAGCCCGGTGATGGCAAAGCCGCGCAGCCGCCAGCATTTGACCCTGACACGACCTGATTTTTGTGAAGTGGGCGGCAACCGGCCCGGTTAGCGGCCAGCCGGTGAAATATTGAGGGACATGCCCGCAAGTCCACGCGGTTGGGAACTCAAGGCAGCAGAGACCGAATAGATGGCCTCTCCCGCAGGGCTATCAGGGAATGCCAAAACCAATGGCTCGCCGCTGTCACCGCCTTCGCGCAAGCGAACATCAAATGGAATCTTGCCGAGTAACGGAATTTCAGTTCCTAGAACTTTGGTGAGGCCATCAGCGACGAGTTGGCCACCACCAGCACCAAATAGGTCAAGAGGTTCTCCGCAGTGAGGGCAGGGGAACGAGCTCATGTTTTCAATGACGCCAAAGACTTTCTGATGCGTCTGGGCGGCAAGTGTTCCCACCCGGATGGCGACATCGGCTGCGCCAAGTTGTGGTGTGGTGACAACAACAATTTCGGCGTGGGGGAGAAGTTGCGCCGTGGACATTGCAATGTCGCCGGTGCCAGGTGGAAGGTCGAGGAGCAGGAAATCTAAATCTCCCCACCAGACATCGGAAAGAAATTGCTCGAGAGCGCGGTGCAGCATGGGTCCACGGAAAGCAACTGGTTGTTCGATACCGCCTGGTTTGAAGGGCAACATGGAAATAACACGAACCCCGTAACCCTGTGGCGGCATGATCATGCCCTCGACCATTGTCGGAGGAGCCATGGCATTAAGAATTCTAGGGATGGAGTGTCCGTAGACGTCAGCGTCGAGGAGTCCAACGGAGAAACCTTTTTGTGCCAAAGTCACGGCAAGGTTTGCGGTGACAGATGATTTCCCAACGCCACCTTTCCCGGATGCGATAGCAAAAATCTTGGTGAGTGATCCCGGTTTGTTAAATGGATTTTCTTTATCGGGCTTTCCATCACGCAAAATTGATTTCATGTTTGCGCGCTGTTCGTCGTTCATGACATCGAGTTCGACGGAGACTTTGCTCACGCCGGCAACTTTCATAACCGCATCGGTGACGCGTTCAATGATCGTTGTCTTCATGGGGCAGCCTGAAACGGTAAGGAAAACTCCGATCTCGACAACTCCACCCTTACGAATATCAACACCTTTGAGCATGCCAATCTCAGTGATGGGTCGATTAATTTCAGGGTCGTTCACTGTTGCCAACGCCGCATTTACCTCATCTAGTGAGACGGTGTTATCGGAATTGGTCCCACGGTTAAATGCCATGTCCTGATGCTATCGGTGATGACTTCACTCGCATACTGGAGTTAGATTCGATGGATCAATTCGAATTATCGGGAGAGTGATTCTCGCGTTGGTTTTCCAATTGTTCCAAGCGCTCATTGATTTCTTCCAGCAGATCTCTCAATTCGCTGCGCATGAAATCACGCGTTGCTACTTCTCCCATGGCATTGCGCAATCCAGCGATTTCGCGAGCCAGGTAGTCGCTGTCCGCGAGAATTCGTTCATTGCGCTGCCGATCTTCTTGGAATTGCACTCGATCGCGGTCGGTCTGTCGATTTTGGGCAAGCAAAATCAAAGGAGCGGCATAAGACGCTTGCAATGACAGGAGCAAGGTCAAGAAAATGAATGGATATGCATCAGGCTTCCACTCCTGGGGAGCGAAAACATTCCAACTGACCCAGAAGACAACGACAACCGTCATCCAGGCAATAAATGCCCATGAACCAATATGGCGAGCAACGCGCTCGGACATGCGACCAAATACTTCTGGGTCATAGCTCGGTCGCCGCGCGCGACCACGCTCCAATGGCTGATCCAACCTGGATTCGGAGCGCTGTGGCTTCTTCGACTGTGAGTTTGCCTGTGAGTTCGACTGTGATGCGGACTGAGAATCAGTCATGATCACTCACCTCCCGCCAGTCCTCGGGGAGCATGTGGTCCACAAGGTCATCGAATGTCACAGCTCCCACGAGTGAACCGTTTTCATCGACCACGGGCAGTGCCACCAGGTTGTATGCGGCGAAACTTCGAGTTAAATCGGACAGTGGTGTGTCAGGCCGCATGGGCTCGAGAGATGTATCAATGAGCGACGACACCAAGGACGACGGTGGCTCGCGCAAGAGCCGTTGAAAGTGACAAACCCCGAGGTATTTACCGGTGGGAGTCTCCGTGGGCGTGCGGCAGACGTAGACCTGTGACGCCAGAGCGGGGGAAAGATCTGGGTTTCGAATTTGAGCCAATGCATCAGCAACAGTTTCATCAGGGGCCAAAACAATGGGCTCGCTCGTCATCATGCCGCCGGCAGAGAAATCGTCATAGGACAAGAGTCGGCGAATATCTTCGGCCTCATCAGGTTCCATG
>JBDQMZ010000120.1:0-4912 GCA_040261955.1 Candidatus Nanopelagicales bacterium | reverse complement strand
TGAAATTTCCAAAAACGCGCACCCGATCGATCACACGTTCGGCCGTTGCAAAGAACTGGTCGGCGTTGGGAGTGCTTTCCTTAAGGGCCACAACACCATCAATGTCTGCCAATCGCGATGCGAGTTCGGTACTGATGTCAATCGAGGTCCCGTGCGGCCAGTTATAGATCATGACGGGGGCGTTTACGCCCTGTGCAATGTTTTCGTAGAACGCGACTACTTCATGGTCGAGGGCCTTGGAATACGGCGGAACCGTGAGTGCTACCCCTGCTGCCCCATGCGTCATGGCGTGATCAGCCAAAAGGAGGGATTCACGGGGAGTGAGTGCGGTGACACCAACCACTACCGTCATGTCACCTTGGGTCTGGGCCAGAACCGTTTGCGCGACTTGCTTTCGCTCGGCCTGCGTCTGCGAAAACCACTCACCTGACGTTCCGTTCACCAACAATCCGTGTAAACCCTGGCCCAAATACCACTGGGTCAGAGCTTCGAGTGATTCCAGATCTAGCTGGTCTTCATCTATATATGGAGTCGGCGAAGCCGCCCAATATCCCCGCCAATCAACTAAATTTCGATCCATGATTCGACTCCTATATACATGTGTGTGTTGTTATCGTGAAAAAACGCTAAGACCTCGATCCACCGCATACTCGAGTGGAATTCGGTCGCTATTCGAATCCAGCATGGACTCTGCTAGGAGCTGGGCCATCATGGGACCGAGAGTGAATCCGGTCGTCGCAATACACACGTGATAACCGGGTATCGCACGTGACTCACCAACTATGGGCGAGAGGTCATTCATGAAAGCCATGACTCCGCTCCATGTTCTGATCAAGCGGACGTCGGCCAATTCAGGCATAACCCGAACCGCCACGGCCGCATTACCTGCGGCGCTCCCCCAAAAATTGGAGTATCTCTTTGGCTGCAATTCTGGTCGGGCCGGCCACCCGCCACCAATAATGAAAGTACCGTTAGCAGTTTGTTTTAAGGTCAGCCGGCGTCCAATGTGCTGGAGCATGGGGGTAAGTACGTGCTCCCGTGGTTCGGTGACATTGACATGGAGGCCTTCCGAGTGAGTTGGAAGTGAGTGACCAACCAGCTCACTGATTTTTTCAGCCCAGGCACCTGCGGCGTTAACGACACGCTTAGCGCGAACGATCCCGCGTGAGGTCTCTACTTTGAACCACGGTCCAGTGTTGTCGTGAATCTTTTCAATGCTTGTAACCGCCGCCTGGGTTCTCACTTCCACGCCGTATTCGCGTGCACGCATGAGAATTAGGGGCACCGCGAGAAGCGGATTCGCATGCCCTTCACGAGGACACAGGGTGGCGCCTTTGAGATCTGGAGCCAAATACGGAGCAAAGTCCATTAACTCATTTCCCGTGAGAACATGGGTCTCGAGTCCTGCGGCAGCTTCGATTTTTTGCTTGGTGTAGAGCAGGGCAAGTTCTTCATCCGTCTCTGCGACCATCAATCCACCGGTTTCATGAACCCCAAGATCAACTCTGAGTTCAGTTTCCATATGTTTCCACAGGTCTGCAGCTTCGGTGTGCAATCTCACCTCGGTGAGTAATCGGTCTACGTCATCGGCTGCATCGGAGCTTGTCAGTTGGTGTAGGGCAATTTGAAAGTGAAAGCTCCCCGCATTTGTGCCTGAGGCTTCCCTGTTAATTTCACCGCGGTCAATGAGCAGTGTTTGCGCACCACCTCGACCAAGAAAATAGGCCAGCGAGGAACCAACAATTCCACCACCGATCACCAAAATATCCGTCTCGGTCGGGATTGGGGCTAGGTAATCAAATTTTTGATTGTCGGACTCGAGCAATTGTTCGATCATGATTGAGCCTCCTCGACAGGTGTGAAGAATTTATCGGACTCAACCGAGGCGTCGGCGACACTTCCTAGGGTTACCGGGCGAAGTGGGAAACGTGGCGTGCTCAATGGGATTTGATCGACAGGGATTCCAGCATTTTCATATATTCGATGCACAATCTGACGCTGGCAATTTCTCCCCTGGCACAGTCCCATGCCCGCTCGAGTCATTGCCTTAATGCTGTTAGTGTCGGCGCCAAATTGCATGGCTAAGTCAATATTTTCCAGTGTCACGCTTTCACAACGGCAAATAATTGTGTCCGGGGTGGCTAGCCGATACACACCCTCACCAAACTTGTACATCCGCTTGGTCGCATCAACGAGAGCGCGCTTCTGTGTGATTCTCTTCGATTCCCGGGCGATACCCTCATTGATGTCACGCACGGTAATTTTATCCGTGCCTGTGGGCCTTAGTTCACGTATTGCACTCAGCGCTGCAATCTTTCCCTGAGACATTGCGACATAGACGCCTTCAACGCCGGCTCCGTCGCCTACGGCCCATATATCAGGCACTGTGGTTCTGCACTCCTCGTCAATTACAACGCAAGGGCCACCGAGATCCTCGTTGACGGTAAATTCGCAACCAAAAAGCCGGAGTGTTTCTATCGATGGAACGAATCCATACCCTAAACACAATGCGTCAGCTTCAATGGATTTTTCGGTACCCTGGATGGGATTCCAGTCTGCGTCAACTGCCGCGTGGATAACCCTTTCCACCCGCTCATGGCCTTCTGCGCGCACCACAATACGACGGTAATTTACTTCAATGCGATGCCTGGAAATTTGGGCCCGGTATTTGGCAGCATCTCTGAGTAAATGCAGATTGCCTCGGTAGGACTTTGCAACCTTCCAAAGATCTCCGATTCGCGGGGCCGGTCCCGCTTCCAGCAAGCTAATGACATTAATTCCAAGTTGCGCCAATTGGGCGGGGAATGCCAATGCGAGTGGCCCGCTGCCTGCAAAAACTACTCGGGATCCAAAACTGATCCGCTGGCTCTTGGCTAATGACTGGGCACCACCAGCGGTGATAACTCCCGGCAGGGTCCACCCTGGAAATGAAATTGCTCGGTCGGCTGCACCTGCCGAGACAATAATTTTTTCCGCTGACATTTCCTTCACATGCTGACCTGCATGCGAGTACATGATTGTGTGTGAGTCGACGGAAATAACGGTGCAGTCGGTCATGATGCTCGCGCCACTAGACTCCGCTGCCGATATCAGTTTTGCACCTTTGTTGTAGTCAGAACCCATCCGTGCATCTTGAGGGTCAACGTGAAAACCTTTGCCCATCCTCTTGTATATCTGGCCACCTAGCGTGGCTCGCTCTTCCAGTATGGCCACCCGAAGTCCTGCATCGGACGCAACAATCGCGGCAGCAAGGCCGCCAGGCCCACCACCGATTACCGCGAGGTCAACGTCCGCCATGATCCTGTTCTACTCCTTTGTCTACTGCACGCAACTTGGATGTCTAACCTGACCGAACAGGCTGCGGGTGAGTCACCTCACCCGCAGCCTGTCCGTTAGCAGAACTAGCGCACTAACTACTCGAAATTACTGACAATTACGAGCATGTCTGTGGAAGCTGGGGCATGATTCCACCCTGTTCTGTTTCGTAGGTCTCAGCTAGCAAGCCGGATTCCTGAGCATCGCACAACCATGTGTTGAGGTAGTCCGCCAGGGCGGTGTTTCCCTTCTGGACTGCATAGGATCCAAATTGCAAACTCAATGGTTCAGTATCAACGCGCTCTAACTGATCTGGGTTAGCGGTGTTGTATTGATCAAAGAGGTAGCTCTCCACAACAATTGCGTTTGCTCGACCTGTTGCCACTTCAAGGAAGGCGCCGGTCTGGTCGGGCATTTCCACCAATGTTGCATTGGGGAACTGCTCACCAATCAACTTCGCTGCGGTAGAACCCTGCAATGCGGAGATCTTGAAATCTGCGCTGTTCCAGTCTTCAAGATTCGTGGATGGATTCGAGCCTGCGCCCGCAACAAGAATCTGAGCGTAAGGAACGTATTCACGAGTAAAGTCAATCGACTCTCTCCGCTCTGGGGTGTTACTCAATCCCACAGAAACCATGTCGAATTGGCCAGCCTGAAGACCTGGGATAAGTCCCGTGAAATCAAGGTCTTGAATCTCGAGTTCAACGCCCATGTCCTCTGCAAGCAACTCAAGCAAGGCTACATCGTAACCTGCAGGTTCCCCCGCGTCATCACGGTACATCTGTGGCTTGAACTGAAGGGTCATTCCAACATTAAGCACATTGGGGTCTGAGAGTCCAAGGTCAACAGCGACTTCCGCTGCAGACTCTTCTGCTTCAACTTCTGCCATTGTTTCTTCGGCAGTTACCTCGGCAGTTACCTCGGCTGCTGTGTCATCCGATGAACTACCGCATGCCGTGAGGGTAAGCGCGAGAACGGCACCGACTGCCAAGCTCTTTAGTCCAAATCCTCTTTTCATTCTTTCCAACTTTCTCTTCATTGAGTGGAAATTCCACTCATGTTTTTGTTTAGGTTTTTTCCGAGCTCACTAGTGGGGCAACCTCCTTATTTTGAATTAGGGAATTGATCCTTGCGGTGCGGCGAGAAGTAATTGTCAAGGCAATAAGACCCTTTGTTGGAGTCGACAGAACTTTTTCCAGCGTCCTGAAAATAAAGTCCAGTCCAAAGGCCAAGAAGACATAAATGATTGCAGCGGTTGTGAAGAGCACGAACGGCTGAAAAGTGATTGAGTTTATGTTCTGTGTCACCCGGACAATCTCTACCAGGCCGATCACTGTGAAGACGGAAGTGTCCTTGACCATTCCAATATACATATTTCCGATATTGGGTAATGCAATCTTTGTTGCCTGTGGCAGTTTAATGAGGAAGAACACCTTCGGCTTTGACATACCCAGCGCCAAGCCCGCCTCGCTCTGTCCCGATGGTAGCGCCACGAGTGCCGACCGAAAGATTTCGGCGAAGAACGCCGAGTACAGCAAAGTTAACGCAATGACGCCCGCTTGAAACGGCGTAAAGTTGTAGCCTGTTAGAAGTGACC
>JBDQMZ010000119.1:0-3381 GCA_040261955.1 Candidatus Nanopelagicales bacterium | reverse complement strand
GTGGCTAGCAATGCTGCACGGCGGCAATGGAATGCGCACAATTATCAATGACTACGCAGAGCGGGATCAAACCCGGTTCTGGTTGAAAATGTTGCTTTATGTCGCAACCGTTTTCATCATCGTTCTCGGGACACTCGTTATTTTCACTTTCGATCCGACCCTTGGTTAAGAGGAGACACACATGCAAACACATGTTTATGACGTCATCATTGTTGGTGCAGGTGGCGCCGGCATGCGAGCTGCTCTCGAGTCGGGCACCCGTGCCCGCACTGCGGTCCTGACCAAGCTCTACCCCACACGTTCGCATACCGGGGCTGCTCAGGGTGGCATGTGCGCTGCGCTGGCTAACGTCGAAGAAGACAACTGGGAATGGCACACCTTTGACACGATCAAGGGTGGCGACTACCTCGTTGATCAAGATGCCGCAGAGATCATGTGCAAGGAAGCGATCGACGCTGTCCTTGACCTCGAGAAAATGGGCCTACCTTTCAACCGCACACCCGAAGGCCGCATTGACCAGCGTCGATTTGGTGGCCACACCAGGAACCACGGTGAAGCGGCAGTTCGTCGCGCTTGCTACGCAGCCGACCGCACCGGCCACATGATCCTTCAGACCCTCTACCAGAACTGCATCAAAGAGGGCGTTGAGTTCTACAACGAGTTCTACGTCCTCGACGTCCTCCTCAACGAGGAATCGGGCGAGCCCGTTGCCGCGGGAGTTGTGGCTTATGAATTAGCCACGGGTGAAATTCATATTTTCAAGGCGAAATCAATTATTTTTGCAACAGGTGGCTTTGGCAAAGTGTTTAAAACCACCTCCAATGCTCACACCCTCACGGGCGATGGCATGGGAATCATCTGGCGCAAGGGCCTGCCACTCGAGGACATGGAGTTCTACCAATTCCACCCAACAGGTTTGGCTGGGCTCGGCGTGCTTTTGACCGAAGGTGCTCGAGGCGAGGGCGGAATTCTGCGTAACGCCACAGGTGAGCGCTTCATGGAACGCGTTGCGCCCACCATCAAGGACCTCGCTCCCCGTGACATGGTTGCTCGCGCCATGGTTCAGGAGGTCCGTGAAGGCCGCGGAGCTGGCCCACACAAGGACTACGTTTACCTCGACCTCACCCACCTGCCCAAGGAACAAATCGAGGCCAAGCTCCCCGACATCACGGAGTTCGCCCGCACCTACCTGGGCGTGGACCCTGTGACAGAACTCGTTCCAGTGTTTCCCACCGCTCACTACGCCATGGGCGGCATCCCCACCGATGTCGAGACCCGCGTGTTGCGTGACAACGAACATGTGGTCCCAGGCCTTTTCGCTGCGGGCGAGTGCGCCTGCGTATCTGTACATGGCGCTAACCGGCTCGGGACTAACTCCCTCCTCGACATCAACGTTTTTGGTCGTCGCGCAGGGATCGCTGCGGCCGAGTACGCCAATTCGGTTAAGCATGTGGAATTGCCCAATGATTCCCAGGGGCAAACGATCACCATGGTCGAAATGCTCCGCTCATCCAATGGGACCGAGCGCGTTGCACCACTGCGCAGGGAACTCCAGGAGACCATGGACATGAACGCTCAGGTCTATCGCACAGAGGTCACGCTCAAGCAGGCACTGAACGACGTTCACGCTTTGCGCGAGCGTTACAAGAACGTGTCCATCCAGGACAAAGGCACGCGCTACAACACGGACCTACTCGAGGCAATTGAGCTCGGATTCCTGCTTGATCTCGCTGAGGTACTCGTTGTCAGCGCCCTCGAGCGCAAAGAGTCCCGCGGCGGTCACGCCCGCGAGGACTACCCGCACCGCGACGATGTCAACTTCATGCGTCACACCATGGCAAGCCGAAAAGTCAACGCCGAGGGTGAAGAGTTTGTCTCATTGGAATACAAGCCTGTGTCCATGACCCGTTACGAGCCAATGGAGCGCAAGTACTAATGAGTGTCGACACTATTACCGAGCCATCCAGCACCGCTGTCGTCGTGGTTCCTGAAACAGTTGTTCCCGTTGCGACCGATGTCACCTTCCGCATTCGTCGCTATCGCCCGGACTACGATCAAGAACCACACTGGGAGGACTACACCGTCGCTCTCTACCCAACGGATCGTGTTCTCACGGCTCTGGAGAAAATCAAGGCCGAACTCGACGGCTCTCTAACGTTCCGCCGTTCCTGCGGTCACGGGATTTGTGGCTCCGACGCTATGCGTATCAATGGTCGTAACCGCCTTGCCTGCAAGACGTTGGTCAAGGACCTTGATATTTCCAAGGTCATCACCGTTGAAGCCATCAAAGGTCTGCCCCTGGAAAAGGATCTTGTGGTCGACATGGAGCCGTTCTTTGCCGCGTACCGCCAAGTACTCCCGTTCCTCATACCTGAAGGCCACGAGCCGACCAAAGAGCGCATCCAGTCCGCTGAGGATCGCGCGCGCTTTGATGACACCACCAAATGCATTTTGTGCGCCTGCTGCACAACTTCTTGCCCGGTGTTCTGGACTGACGAGGCCTACTTTGGTCCGGCCGCGATTGTTGCTGCCCACAGGTTCATCTTCGATTCCCGCGATGCAGGGTCAGAGGCTCGCCTAGAAGTGCTCAATGAGAAAGAGGGGGTCTGGCGCTGCCGCACCACGTTCAACTGCACGGACGCATGCCCCCGTGGAATTGAAGTCACCAAGGCCATCCAGGAAGTAAAACGCGCACTGATTTTCAAGCGGGTCTAGCCGCCGGGTCGCACACCCTTTCTCTCGATATTGCACGCGTGCAATATCGAGAAAAAGAGGCTGAGTCACGGGCGTGGAGGTTAACGTGCTTTTTTACGTGGCCTAATGTGCTCACATGTCTGAAAATACTGCTCGCAAAATCATCCTTGACTGCGACCCCGGCCACGACGACGCTTTAGCAATCATGCTTGCCACGGCCAGCCCAGAGCTGGAGTTGCTAGGTGTCACGACCGTCGCGGGAAATTCTTTGGTGGAAAACACCACGCGCAATGCCCTCATTGTCCTCGATATGGTCAATCGCCCGGACATTCCGGTGCATGTTGGCGCGGGCAAGCCACTGGTTCGAGAGCTGCGCACCGCGGCCTCTATGCACGGCGATGGCGGGCTCGACGGTCCCGTCCCTGCGGCTCCGAGCCGCTCCGCCAATGATGGGTCCGCTCTCGAATTCATCGGAAATATTTTGAACGACGCCCCAGAGCCGATAACCCTCGTTGCGACTGGACCCCTCACCAACATGGCAGCTGTCGTGACCGAGTTGCCGCATCTGCACCAGAAAATCGCCGAACTCGTATTTATGGGTGGCGCGATTGAATTGGGAAACTGGACGCCGGCCGCAGAATTCAACATTTTGGTGGATCCGGAGGCCGCGGACATAGTGATGAATTC
>JBDQMZ010000118.1:0-4326 GCA_040261955.1 Candidatus Nanopelagicales bacterium | reverse complement strand
GATGGGGCGAATCTCCTTTTTGGCACCGGAGTATTCGCCAATTTCGTCAGCCGTGAGTGTTGTGCGTTTCAAGAGTTCGTCGCGCCATTGGCGTGCGCTGACGGTGTTAGTCACGAGAATCAGAGTTGTTGCTTGCGCGCGATACATTGCAAGCGCACCAACCAGGGTTTTGCCAGCACCACAAGGAAGAACTACCACGCCGGAGCCGCCGTACCAGAATCCGTCTGCAGCCTCAGTTTGATAAGGACGCTCTTTCCAGTCATCGCGAAGGGTGATGGTGTGCCGCTCGCCATCAACGTAACCGGCAACATCCTCGGCTGGCCAACCCAATTTGACCAATGCCTGCTTGAGGTGACCGCGCTCACTGGGGTGAACGGCAACAGTTGTTTCATCGATCCGCTGACCGAGCAGGGGCGCGACCTTCTTGCTCTTAAGGACTTCTTCCAGGACTGCGACATCAATGGCTTGAAGGATCAATCCATTGGCTGGATCGCTGTTGATTTGAAGGCGCCCGTAGCGTGACATTGTTTCTGCGACATCGATAAGTAACGCATTGGACACTGGGTAGCGGCTATAACGAATTAGCGTGTCAATGACGCTTTCAGCATCATGGCCAGCGGCGCGCGCATTCCACAGGCCCAATGGTGTGAGGCGATAGGTGTGAATGTGCTCTGGTGCTCGCTCGAGCTCAGCAAATGGGGCAATCGCCTTGCGACACGCGTCGGAGTCAAGGTGATCAACCTCCAGAAGCATGGTCTTATCACTTTGAACGATCAGCGGGCCGTCAGTCACAGGCAATCTACTTTCGGGTAGTTATTGAAGTTCGCGCAGAATCTCCAAGAGTAACTGAGCCCGATGCACCATGGCACTGCTGGATGCCCATTCGAAGTCAGCATGAGCACCATCACCAACAGCGCCCATGCCATCGATCGTGGGGATCCCCGCTGCCGCCGTCAGATTGCCGTCACTGGCACCGCCCACGGCGCACTCCGCGAGTGCAGGCAACCCCAGTTTGTGTTGAGCTTTTTGGGCGATGGCGAACAGATCCTGGCTCATGGCGCTTTCCATGGCTGGTCGATCGATGCCGCCGATTATTTCGATTCTGACATCGAGGCTTGAGGTGAATTCCCGCACCGCACGGTCGACGCGTTCCTGTTCATCTCGATTCCAAGCCCGGACGTCAAGGTTGACTGCAGCCCTATCCGGGACGGTGTTGGTCGTGGTTCCTGAGCTACTCACCGTAGGAGTAACGGTGGTGCCGTGCTCCCTGTGTCCCCAGAGGGTGGTTGCCGTGACGAACTCAGCGGCGGCCACGAGTGAATTGATGCCCCGATCGGGATCTAGCCCAGCGTGGGCGGCAACGCCGTGGAAGATTACTTGGTAATTGGAGGTGCCTTTGCGCCTTGTCTTGAGCGCACCACCTTGTGAGGGCTCCAAAACAATAACGGCGCGCGCTTGAGTAATCGCGCTGGCGATCACTGCACGTGATGCATGGGATCCGATTTCCTCATCGGTTGTCAACAACATGCCTACGGTTCCTTTGCTCGTGGTACCCAGAGCTTGGAGTGCTGCCCAGCCTTGGACAACACCGGCTTTCATGTCAAAAACACCGGGGCCCGTGATGCGGTCTCCATTAATGGCAAAGGGGATTGAGTTGAGTGTGCCAATGGGCCACACGGTGTCGAGGTGACCAAGGAGAAGGATTTCGGGTTGATCGGGACCCCAACGCCACACCGGGCAGCCTTCGTGCGTTTCAGTGCGGGCTGGGCTAGGGAGCCATTCGCGACTGAGGTCGAGAGCCAGTTGGGTGACTTTTTGTGTTGAATCCACATCGCTGGAGGGCGATTCACACTCAACGAGTTGTTGCAGCGTGTTGAGCATTGCTTGGTGATCAAAATCCATTTGCGATCAGGCCCCTTTGTGTGAACGTGGTCTCTCGGTACGGTTGCCCCATGCTTGAGCATATTGCGCCAGAGGTGCTGCGCGAGGCGAAGAGCACGGCTCAATCGGCGCAGGAGCGCTCGGGTGTCGTCATCCGCTCGCTAGAGACCTCTGAAGAGAATCTGCCGGCTCGTGAAATTTTTGATCTAGTGTGGCCGCCCATTGGCGGGGGCACGCAGGTGCCGCCCAACCTCTTGCGGGCTATTACTCATGCAGGTGGGTACTGTTCGGCCGCATTCTTGGTCGATGGAAGTGCAGAGATCCCGGTGGGTGCTGCCCTTGGAGTTCTCGGTGTCCATGAAACGCCGACTGGTCCCCACATGCACATCCACTCCCACATGGCGGGGGTGCTCGACGAGCACCGAAATCGACGCATTGGCACAGCGTTAAAACAACATCAAAGAATGTGGGCTCTTGAGCGTGGAATCGACACTGTCGTCTGGACCTTTGATCCACTCGTGGCTCGAAATGCCCGCTTGAATTTGGTGAACCTAGGTGTGACGGTTCGAGGGTATGAACCAAATTTTTATGGCGCGATGTCTGACTCGATCAATGCGGGCGATGAATCAGACAGAGTATTTGCTTGGTGGGACCTGGCAGGTGAAAGAGCACAGGCCGCGGCACGAGGAGAACTCGTGCCGATTGATGCAATTACCGGAGAGCAGTGTGTCATTGAAACCCCCGATGACATTGTTGCTTTGCGCAGCACTGATCCAGTGCAAGCACAAGAATGGCGCAAACGCATGCGACTCGAGTTAATGCGGGAGTTTGCGGCAGGCAAGGAAATTATTGGAGTCACGCGCAGTGGCGATTACGTTTTAGAAGCACGTTGAGCCCCAGGAGAAAATGATGACCATTAGTTTTCGAATTCATAGCCTTGAGATCCCATTAGTGCGCCCATTTCGCACCAGCTTTGGTAGTCAAAGTGTGCGCGATGTTGTACTGGTCGAAGCTGTCTCAGATTCAGGGGTCTCCGGCTGGGGAGAATGCGTCACCATGGCCTGGCCTGGATATAGCGCCGAATACACCAGTGGCGCCATCGACGTAATGCAAAAATTCCTAATCCCAACTTTAGAGCCGCTGTTGGAGACTTCCCCCGAGCCTGATGCAGTTCGCTCGGCACTTTCTGTCATGCAGGGACACCCCATGGCCAAGTCTGCGCTTTCAACGGCATTACTCGATCTGTGGTTGAAAGAGCGCGAAACTTCACTGGCCAACTATTTGGGTGCGGTCAAGGACAAGGTTGACTGCGGAGTGAGTGTGGGTATTCCATCATCGATCGATTCATTACTTGAAGAGGTTGGCTCATATGTTGATCAGGGTTACAAACGCATCAAGTTAAAAATCGAACCTGGCTGGGACATTGATGCCGTGCGCGAGGTGCGTAATGCATGGCCTGAGATGCTACTTCAGGTTGATGCCAACCAAGCCTATGAACGAACCGACGGTGCTCATTTGGCCCAACTCGATCAATATGACCTACTACTCATTGAGCAGCCCTTGCCAGAGGACGACTTTCTTGGTCACGCCATGATTTCCCGCGAAGTCAATACACCAATATGCCTTGATGAGTCGATTCTCTCCGTGGCGTCTGCCCAAGGAGCAATCGAATTCGGTGCAACAACGATCATTAACATCAAGCCGGGTCGAGTCGGGGGATACCTCACGGCCAAGGAAATCCACGATCTCTGCGTTGGGCAAGACATTCCTGTCTGGTGTGGTGGGATGCTCGAGACTGGAATTGGCCGGGCGGCAAATCTTGCATTGGCAGCCTTACCGGGGTTCGTATTGCCGGGGGATACGAGTGCCTCTAATCGCTATTACGCGGAGGATGTCACGGACCCGTTTGTTTTGGACAATGGTCAATTAGCTGTTCCCAGTAAACCTGGGATTGGTGTCGAACCTATTCCTGAAAACCTTGAAGCAATGAGAACGGCTGTAGTTACAGCGTAGATTCCTGCATGCGAGCGGGGGCAATTCCACTCACGCGAGAAATCGCAAAAGTTCGCACGTTTGCGCTCCCGTGGTCAAATGCAGTCAAGGTTCCGTCGCCCATGCGAATAGGCTCAACAATTTGGGTGCTCGTGCTGCCATCTGCCTCGGCGTAGCCGATCCAGACTCCGGTGTGATGTTCCTGGGCACTCTTCAACATAGCGATCAGTGCCGAGGTGTTCAGCGAATAGATTTCCTCGGGTTCAAGTTCTTCGATTTCAGCGTTTTCGCCACGAAGTAGCGCTGATGCAATTCGTTCGGCTTGGCTCAGTGTCACGCGACGTGAATGGCGGCCAAGTCTCGGTGGGATCTTGGCACGATTGGACTCATCAATTTCAATGACATCTGTTGATGCATTGTCAGAGATCAGGTACAACAATGGCTGAGGCGCAG